>NZ_JBEOVJ010000065.1:0-48865 GCF_040295435.1 Streptomyces sp. NPDC002809 | reverse complement strand
GGCCGTCCGCGTACCGGATGCATTCGGGCGTTCCGGCAGACAACGCGGCGAGGCCGTCCTCGTGCGCCTGCCAGGGATTGGCCGCGCCTGCTCCTCAGCCGCGCCTGCTCCTCAGCCGCCGGAGGGGCTCGGATCAGCCCCCGGCACCAGCCGCACCGCATCCAGCGCCAGCATCAGTTCCACCAGCTCGCGCGGCCGCGAGAGCGAGCGTGACGTCAGCACCTCCAGCCGCCGCAAGCGGTTCAGCACCGTGTTCCGGTGGCAGCACAGCCGTACGGCCGTCCGCCCCGCCGACCCTCCGCACTCCAGCCACGCGTCCAGCGTCGACACCAGCAGGGCCCGGTCGGCCGGGTCGCGGGCCAGGAGCGGGCCGAACACGTCCGTGGCCAGGTAGGCCGCGAGGGCGGGCTGTCCGGCCACCAGGGCCGCGGGGACCCGGCCGTCCAGACAGACGACCGCCTCCCCGGCCGGGCCGCATGCCAGCAACGCCGCATCGGCCAGCCTGCGCGCCGTCCCCAGGGCGGACAGGCCGTCCACCACGGGGCTGACCCCTCCGGGTCCCGGCCCCCCGTCCGACAGCAGTGCGGCGACGGCCGCCGGATCCGCATCGCCCAGCGCCACCACCGCGATCTCCCGGTCCGGCCGCGAACGCCAGAGGAACCGCATCCCGTGCGCGTCGCAGGGACGGTTCCCGACCGTGCGGACGGGCGCCGGGACCACCGCCACCGCGTACCGGCCACGCTCCGGGAGCCCCAGCACCGCACCGGCGAGCTCCGCCAGGCCCGGCGCGGTCTCGTCCTCCAACAGCGCGTCGAGCAGCGCCCACCCCCGCTCGTCCCCGCGCTGCCGCATGCCCGCTCCGTCCTCCGCACGCCCCCCGGGGGCCGCTTCCACGCCTCGGTCCTCACCGGACCGCAGTCGTGAGGATGGCACCGGTCCGGGCCGGGAGCGACAGCGCACACCGCGCCTCTGTGCGTGTGCACAACCGGCGGTCTCCCGCACTGGTCACCCGCAGCGTTTCGGCCAGTGACCGTGGACGCACGGCTCGACCGCTGCTGGTCTGTGGCCCCAGAGAGGCACAGGGCAGGCACAGGCAGGTACAGGCGGACACCGCCGGCCACGCCTCGCGACCGGGGCCCTGCGCACCACGAATCGACGCGTCGATTCCAAGACAAGGCGGAAGGAGGAGGACGCATGGCAACGCTCGAGATCCGCGCACTGTCCGTGGGCTACGGCCCGGTACGGTCCCTGCGCGACGTCTCCCTCGATGTGCCGGCCGGCGCGATCACCGCCGTACTCGGCGGCAACGGGGCCGGGAAGACCACGCTGTTGCGGGCCATCTCGCGGACCCTCGGCTTCCACCGCGGGACGGGCACAGGCACCGTCCACTTCGACGGACGACCCCTGGAGGGGCTGCGCCCCGCCCAGGTGGTGGCCGCCGGAGTGGTCCAGGTGCCCGAGGGACGACAGGTCTTCGCCCGGATGACGGTGGCCGACAATCTGCGGGCGGGCGCCCTCGGGGCCCGCGGCGGCCGCAAGGCGTCGGCGGGCGCGCTGAACCGCGTACACGAACTGTTCCCGGTACTGGGCCGGCGCGCCCACCAGCGCGCGGGGCTGCTGTCGGGGGGTGAGCAGCAGATGCTGGCGATGGGCCGGGCGCTGATGGCCCGGCCCCGGCTGCTGCTGCTCGACGAACCCTCCCTCGGACTCGCCCCGTTGATGGCGCAGCGCATCGCCGAGACGGTGCAGGAGATCAACGCGTCGGGCACCTCCGTCCTGCTCGTCGAGCAGAACGCGGCGATCGCCCTGCGGCTCGCCTCCACGGCATACGTCCTGGAGGTCGGCGAGGTCACCCTTCAGGGACCCGCCGACGAACTCGCCGCCTCCGACGAGGTGCGCCGCCGCTACCTGGGCGTCGTCGACGAGACAGCCGCCGAGGACGCGGACCGGGCCTCCGGGGCCGTACGCACTCTGAGCAGGTGGCCGGCATGACCACCGCCCAGGAGGCGACCCAGGTCGCCACCGCCCCGGCCGCGCTCGCCGTCCGTGACGTCACCGTCCGCTTCGCCGGGCTCACCGCCCTGGACGGCGTCTCGTTCACCGTGGAGCCGGGCAGCGTGCACGCCGTCATCGGCCCCAACGGGGCAGGGAAGTCGACCTGCTTCAACGTCCTGTCCGGGGTGTACCGGGCCGCATCCGGCACCGTCCACCTCGGTACGACGGAACTCACCGGTCTCGCCCCGCACAGGATCGCTCAACTCGGCGTCGCCCGTACCTTCCAGAACCTCGCGCTCCCGCCGCACGCCACCGTCGCCGACAGCCTCCTGCTCGGCCGGCACCGGCTCACCCGCGCCGGGTTCCTCGCCACCGGACTGCGCCTGCCGTCCGCCGCCCGCGAGGCCCGCCGCCATCTTGACCGGGTCCGGGAGATAGCCGAATTCATCGGCCTGGAAAAGGAGTTGGACCGGCCTGCCGGTGCGCTCCCGTACGGACAGCAGAAGCTCGTCGAGCTCGGCCGCGCGCTGTGCATGGAGCCGCAGGTCCTCCTTCTGGACGAACCCGTCGCCGGGATGACCGCCGACGAACGGCGGCGCACCGCCGCGGTCGTGGCCGGGGTACGCGACAGCCTCGGCATCTCGATCGTGCTCGTCGAACACGACATGGGCGTGGTGATGCGGCTCGCGGACGCCGTGACCGTACTCGACTTCGGACGCAGGATCGCGGACGGCACCCCCGCCGAGGTCCAGAACGATCCGGCCGTCGTCCAGGCCTACTTGGGGGCACAGGAATGACCACCTTCATCGAACTCCTCCTCGGCGGCCTCTCCATCGGCTCGGTCTACGCCCTGATCGCGCTCGGCTTCGTCGTCATCTTCAAAGCCACCGAGGTCGTCAACTTCGCCCACGCCTCCCTGCTCCTCGCGGGCGGCTACGTCACCGCCGTGCTCCACGACGACATCGGCTTCTGGCCCGCGCTCGCCGTCGGAATCGCCGGCGCGGCGGTGGTCGGCGCGGCCGTCGAGTTCCTGGTGATGCGCCGCTACCGGGGCAGCGATCACAGCGTCCTGGCGATCGTCACCATCGGCGTCGACATCCTCCTGACCACCGAACTCACCCGGCGCATGGGCACGGATGTGCTCGCCCTCGGCGACCCCTGGGGCGACGGCGTCGTCACCATCGGCGGCGTCACCCTCGCCGAGACCCGGATCGCCGCGTTCCTCGCCGCCGGCCTGCTCATCACGGTGTTCCTGCTCGCCTTCCGCTTCACCTCCTGGGGAGTCTCGATGCGGGCGGCCGCCGAGAACCCGCAGACCGCGGCCCTGATGGGGATCAAGCTCGGCCGGGTCTCGCTCGCCGCCTGGGCGGTGGCCGGAGCACTTGCCGCGGTGGCCGCACTGTTCCTTACCGTCTTCCCCACACCCGGTCTGGAACGGGCCACTTCACTGGCCGCCCTCAAGGCCTTCCCCGCC
Organism: Streptomyces sp. NPDC002809; assembly: GCF_040295435.1. Classification (NCBI taxonomy): domain Bacteria; kingdom Bacillati; phylum Actinomycetota; class Actinomycetes; order Kitasatosporales; family Streptomycetaceae; genus Streptomyces; species Streptomyces sp. NPDC002809. The sequence goes on along the minus strand of NZ_JBEOVJ010000065.1, from coordinate 45,396 downwards.
GCCATCCTCGGCGGACTCGACTCGACGACCGGTGCCCTCGCCGGGGGACTGATCGTCGGCGTCACCGAATCGCTCGCCACCGGCTACCAGAGCGACCTCTCCTTCCTGGGCCGCGGCATCGGCGACCTCGCCCCCTACCTGGTAATGGTGCTCGTGCTGCTCCTGCGGCCCGCGGGACTCTTCGGTACGAAGGAGCTCGCCCGTGTCTGACACCACGACCACCGAGACCGCCACAGGTACCCGGCTCGCCACCCCGGGTACCGCCCTCGCGGCCCGGCTGCGCCACCCGCGTACCTACCTCTGGGCCGTCGGATCGGTACTGCTGCTCGCGTTCCCGTTCTATCTGGACCGCTTCTGGCTCCAGGCCGGACTCTTCGCGATGGCCGCCGCCATCGGCGCCATCGGGCTCAACCTCCTCACCGGCGCCACCGGCCAGCTCTCCATGGGGCACGCCTTCTTCCTCGCGGTGGGCGCGTACGGCTACTGCGTGCTCGCGGGGGAGAGCGGTACGGAGAACGGGCACGAGCTCGCCGGACTCGGCCTGCCCAGCTGGCTCGCCGCCCTGCTCGCCGTACTCCTCGCCGGAGCCGCCGGCGGACTGTTCAGCCCCATCGCGAGCCGGCTCCGCGGGGCCTACCTCGGCATCGCGACCCTGGCGCTGATCTTCATCGGCCAGCATGTGCTGTTCAACGCGGGCTCGCTCACCGGCGGCTTCAACGGCCGTTCGGTACCGCCCCTTTCGCTCTTCGGATTCGACTTCGACGACACCGAGGTCATGGTGGCCGCGGTGCCGTTCCAGTCCTCCGAGAAGCTCTGGTACGCGGCCCTGATCGCTCTGCTCCTCAGCGGCCTGTTCGCCCGGGGAGTGCTGCGCGGCCGGCCGGGCAGGGCGCTCAACGCCATCCGCGACCACCGCATCGCGGCCGGCGTGATGGGCGTCCCGGTGGCCCGCTACCGGGCGGGCGTCTTCGTCCTGTCGTCGATGTACGCCGGACTGGCGGGCGTCCTGCTCGCGCTGGTCTTCCAGCGGACCGTGCCCGAGTACTTCGGCATGGTCCTGTCCCTCGAATACCTCGCCATGATCGTCATCGGCGGGCTCGGCACCGTGGCGGGAGCGGTCGTCGGGGCCGCGTTCGTCTCGCTGCTGCCGCAGCTGCTCACCCACTACAGCGATTCCCTGCCCCTGGTCTCAGCCCCCGGTACGGGCGGCCTGGCTCCGGGCGAGGCATCGCGCTACCTGTACGGCGCCGCGGTGGTCGCGGCCGTGCTGTTCCTGCCCGGCGGCCTGACACGTCTGATGAAGAACTCAGGAGAGAAGAAATGAAACTGCGTGTGCTCGGGGCCGTGTGCGCGGCCCTCACCCTCACCCTCGTCGGCTGCAGCGAGAAGGCCAAGTCCTCCGACGAGGGAGCCCAGGACAAGAGCGGTGTGAAGACCGGCGAGGGCGTCACGGACTCGACGATCTCACTGGGTGCGCTCACCGACATGACCGGGGTCTACGCCTCGCTCGGCAAGAGTGTCACCCAGGCCCAGCAGCTCTGGGTCAAGCAGACCAACGCCGCGGGCGGCATCTGCAAGCGCAAGGTCGAACTGACCGTGCGCGACCACGGCTACGACCCGCAGAAGGCCATCGCCGGCTACACCGAGCTGGAGCCGAAGGTGCTCGGCTTCGTCCAGTTCATCGGTTCGCCGTTCGCGGCGGCGGTCAAGGACCGCATCGACGGCCAGGACAAGGGACTCGTCCTGCCGCAGGCCTGGTCGGCGAGTCTGCTCGGCAGCAAGTACGTCCGTGTCATCGGCGCGACGTACGACGTCGAGACGATCAACGCGATCGACTACCTGCTCGCCGAGAAGCGCATCGCCAAGGGCGACAAGATCGGCCATGTCTACTTCGAGGGCGACTACGGCGAGAACGCTCTGACCGGCTCGAAGTACGCGGCCAAGGAGGCGGGCCTGACCGTTGTCGAGCAGAAGATCAAGCCCACCGACAACGACATGACCGCCCAGGTCTCCGCGCTCAAGCAGGCCGGGGTCAAGGCCGTCGTGGTCAGCGCGGGACCGCGTCAGGCGGCCTCGCTGGTGGGTGTCGCCGCAGCCACCGGCCTCAAGGTCCCGGTCGTCGGCAACAACTCGGCGTTCGCACCCCAGTTGCTGAAGACGCCGGCAGGCCCGGCCCTGGAGAGCAACTACTTCGTCGCCGCGCCCACCCTGCCGATCGGCGACCCGGGTGCCGGCCCGGCGAAGCTCGCCAAGGAGTACGGCGCCGAGTACCCGAAGGACGGCCTCGACAACGGCGTCATCGCGGGATACAACGCGGCGAGGCTGTTCGGCGAGGTCCTTGAGAAGGCCTGCGCCTCGAAGGACCTCACCCGTGAGGGCATCGACAAGGCCCTGCTGACCATCACGGACTTCGGCAGCGACTTCGGGATGGCGCACGACTTCTCCGACCCGACGGCGCCCTCCAGCCGGGAGAGCGTGATCATGAAGCCGGACGCGAAGACCCCCGGCGGTCTCAAGACCGTCAGGCCCGCGCAGGCAGCGGCGGCGGCGAAGTCCTACACGCTGAAGTAGTCCGAGTACCGCGACGACGGCCGCCGGACGGCACGCATCACGCGTGCCGTCCGGCGGTCCTTCGCGAGCCGGGTCAGCTGGTGTAGGCCTCCAGTTCGGAGAGCTGCGCGGCCGGCCACCCGGTGTTGGCGGTGAACGTCAGCCGCAGATAGCGGGACGGTGTGCCGGGCAGGGTGACCGTCGCCTGATTCCCGCTCGACGGATCGAAGGTGTAACCCGCCGAGCTCTTCAGTGAGTTGAAGGTGCCGTTGTCGGTGCTGCCCGAGACGCTCAGCGTCTGCGTACGGGTGGACCAGGCAGCCGCCGGGGGCAGCTTCAGGACCAGCCGCTTGACCGCCTTCGCCGCACCCAGGTCCACGGTGATGGTCTGGGGGAAGGCGTGGTTGGTGCTCTCCCAGTAGCTGTTCGCGTCCCCGTCCACGGCCCTGGACGCGCTGTACACGTCCGCGTGGCCGGATTCGGTGACCGTACGGCCCTTGGCGAGGTTGCCCGTCTCGGCGGGCGGATCCGTGGGCGGGTCGGTCGGGTCGGTCGGCGGGTCGGTGGGCGGGTCCGTCGGACCGCTGCCGCCGCCCGGCACCCCGCCGTTGGTCCACACCGGGTCCGGCCAGTTGCCGGTGCAGGCCGGCGGATCGGCGTACCAGCCGGAGTTCCCGCTGCCCCGCGTGATCTGGAAGCCGCTGCCCACGCAGTTGTGGATCGGGTTGGACTGCGCGATGTGCGTGGCCACGACATTGGTGAACGTCGCGGTGCCCGGAGACTGGATCTGGAGGGCGTAGGTGCCGGCACCGTCGATCTTGATGTTGTCGAAGTGCAGCCCGTTCGACGCACCCTCGATGAGGTGGATCGCGGCGTAGGAGCTGTCCAGCACCTCGGTGTCGGAGATGTTGACGGTGGCGTTGATCGGTTCGTTGAGCCCGCTGAACCAGATCGCGCCGACGCCGAAACGCCAGTTGTAGTCGTTGTTCCCGGTACGGATCAGGGTGTTGCGGGCTGCCGTGGTCGTGCCCGAGACGGCGGTTCCCTGACCGGAGTTGACACCGGGATAGCGGTTGGCGATGTGCAGCCCGCCGCCGTTGGTGATGGTGTCCGACATGACGTTGTCGGAGATGGTGATGTCCTTGCCGCCGTACGTGACGATGTTGTTGGCCAGGATCGGCAGGATCACGGTGTTGAACGTGAACTTGTTCTTCACGTTCGGAACGTTCTCCGCCCACATCGCCAGACCGTCGTCACCGGTGTTGCGGACGAAGGTGTTGGTGACCGTGGAGTTCGTGACGCCGTAGTGGAAGTTCACGCCGTCCGCGGTCTGGTCCAGGATGCGGCTGTTCTTGATGGTGAAGTTGTCCATCGGGCCGTCCATCCAGGCGCCGCACTTGGTGTGCTGCATCCAGACGTTGTCGACGGTCGAGTTCGACAGGGCGCCACCGATGGCGTTGACCTGGTCGTTGTCCTCCCGCTCCTGGATGTTGCCGATGATGGCGAAGTCCTTGAGGGTGACGTTGCTGCTGCCCCCGTCCCCGGCGTACTTGCCGTAGACACCGACGGCCTTGCTGCGGTTCGAGGGGTCACGTCCGGTGAGGACGGAGTACCAGGGGCCGGCGCCGCGCAGCGTCACCTTGTCCACGACGATGTGGTCGCGGACCTGGAAGGTTCCCTGCGGGAGGTAGACCTCCCTTCCCTGCGCCCTGCCCGCGTCGACGGCCGCCTGGATCTTCGCGGTCGAGTCGGCGGCCCCGGTCGGGTCGGCACCGAATTCGGCGACGACGTCGAGGGCGCCCGAGGGCTTGGCGGTGGGCGCGGCCACCTGCTCGAAGTCAGCCAGGTCGATGGTGAACGAGGGTGAGGCGGCGGTGGAGGAGACCTGGAGCCGGACCTTCGTGCCGGCCGCGAGGGTGGACCCGAACATGGTCCGGGCCTCGTCGTAGAAGTGGTGCGGGTTGGTGTCGCCCGGGTTGTTGTTGAACGGGTAGCCGCCGTAGTACCAGCCGTACTTCGATGTGACCGGAACCGCCTTGGGCGAGGCGCCGTTCACCGTCACGTCGATCGAGGCGTCCCGGCCCGATCCCGCGGCGTTGTCCGGCAGCGAGTACCGGAAGGACATGGCGTTGGCCGGGGCGGTGAGGGTGAACTCGACGTACTCACCGACCGCGTCCAGGGTCACGGCCTGCCGGCCCGAGGCCTCGGAGGGCAGCGTGCCGTACAGGCGGTTCGGGCCGATCAGCGTGCCGTTGGTGGCGGCGTACTCGGCTTCCTGCTCCTTGAACGGAACGGTCGCGCCGCGACCGGGGACCGCCATGGGGGAGGGGGCGGGGACCCCCGCGGCCTGGGCGGGCGGGGCGCCGGACAGGACCACGGCGGCGGCGGTGCCGAACGCGGCGAGTGCCAGCGAGAGAGAGGCGGATATCGATCGTCTGATCAACGGGCGTCGCGGTGGTGGGGTCACGTATCAGTCGTCCTTGCGGCTCGTGGGGGCACTTCGGACGCCCACAGGCTAGGAGCAGGACCGCAAGGAAGTCTATGCCGCTGCGCAATATTCTGTTCTAGCCACTCAATTTTGCGACTTACGTGCAGGGTGAGGGGTGGAGCTGAGCGCCTGGCCGCCGGACGGTGGCGCCTGGTGGGTATGCGGTACCTGTCGTGGCCGGGCGGGTTCTGTGCAGTCCGAGCCCGATGTGCCGAGGCGTGAGGGCCCGGAGAGTTGCGCAAATAATTGGCTCTTGTGCGCAAAAAGGAGTCGAATGCGCTCGGCCGGTTGGTATGCGCGGGCAGGCGGGCCCGTCACCTCGTCCCGACCTGCCGGGTCGGGCGTCGTCCGACGTCCGACCCGGCGAACCGCCCCGCCCGCGGTGCCGGCGATCAGGCGCGCGGATTCAAGGAGACCGGTCCGTGTGAAGGCCGTAGGAAGGGGCCGCCGGACCATCCGGTCGTTCTCGTCAGTGGTCGAGGGCCAGGTGCAGGGCGAGAAGGTCCTTGCCGTAGTCGTTGCCGTTGGGGGTGCGGATGACGGCGTGGATATGACGCTGAGTCATCCCGGCTTCCCATCCCATCGCCTTCCCGATGGGCCCCAGGTCCTGGGAGTCGAGCTCGACAAGAAGGACGGGGCTGTGGATGCGGTAGTACATGGGTACGCCGTCGGCGGTGCCGCCGTGCCATGAGAAGTGGGTCTCGTCCACGTGCCGCTTGACCTCGGCCATCTTGACCCTGGCGTGCCCCTCGTCGATGTTCCCGACGAACAGCTCGACGATCTTCCACAGTTTCGCCAGCTGTGAGTGGTTCAGGGCGGTGGCCTTGATGCCCTCGTACGGCATGACCGCGTTGTCCGAGTACGCACCGGCCGTCAGGTCCCGGTCGCTGGTGGCGGTCGTGGTGATCGCGACCGACTGCTGCTTCGCGCTCAGCGAGTGCACCAGGGCGTAACCGGCGGCGAGCTCGTCCTGGAACATCTCCGTGCCTTCGTACCGGCTGTCGATGCCGAAGTCGGCGACGGAGGGCTCGGACCCCATGAAGGTCGGCGTCATGACGACCTGGTCACCGAGGACGAAGTAGTTGACCACAAGGTGGTGTCCCTCGAACTGCCAGCCCCACGGCTCCGTGGCCGACGGGGTTCCCATGATGGCGAGCCAGTACAGCTCGTCGTTGAACGTCTCGGTCAGATTGGCCAACTCGCCACCGTAGAGGTTGAGATGCCGCACCTTGTCGGCATTCCGGTTCCCACGGGCGCTCATGCCCGCCTTCAGGACCGACAGCGCCTTGGCGCGCTGCGCCTTCGTCATGTCCTGCAGGCTCATACCTGCGCTGCGGTCCCCGTCCACATTGGTCCACAGGCGCCACTGGTCCTGCGTGTAGTCAGATGCCTGGACGGGAAAAGTCACGGCCGTGCGCTGCTCGGCCGTGAGGGAGGCGAGCCACCCCTTGGCCGCGGCCACGACCTCCCTCGTACGCACGCCGGTGCGGTGGATGCTGAAAAGGTCCTCGGTAACGGCGCCGTCCGTGGTCACTCCCACGAATGCGTCCTTGACTCCCTGGCCGCCGCCCGGACCACCGCCGCCGCCCGGCCCCCCGGGGCCCCCGCTCGGCGGTCCCGAGGGGGTGTCGGCCGGTGTGTCCGTCGTAGCGGCCGACGCCTCCGATCCGCCCGCGGCGAGCATCGTGGAGAACGCGGCGGCTCCCGCCGCCGCGAACGCCTGCGTCATGAGCCGGCGACGCGACATGAATGCAGGTGAGCCCGGCTTGTGGTGACGGTGGCCGTGGATATGCCGACCTTCTTGGTCCTCGTGGGCGGTGGGTGTTTCGGTCAAGGGGTACTCCTTTTGTTCCTCTCGTCCGGCCGCACGACCGGAGGAGGCCCTGTGATCTTGTCCGCGAAGCTACCTTCGGCACCTGTGGATCACTTAGCAAAGAGCCGTGAACTCCGTCGTTTTCCTGTGCGTCCGGTTTGGGTGGCCGTTGGTGGCAGCAGCAGGAATGGGGTTTCGGGGGCGCGAAAGAAAGGAGTTACCCGGGGCGCACGAGGGCTCGGGGGCCGGGAGCATCCGAGCCCTCGTGCATGCGCTGTGCTGCGGGTACGGAGATGAGGCTCGACCCCGCCTTCATTGCCCCGGAACCAATGCCATGGCTTTGCGGAACGATGCATTCCTTGAGTTCCGAGGGGGGCGCATTTCAGGCGTGGATGTTTGCGGTGTCCGAAGTCCCGAAGAAGACGCGTCACAGCTCGCCGACCGTGGACGGTCATTTATCATGTGTCATTTATGATGTGCCGTGTGCCATTCGTGTGCACGGCGTGAGAGCGTATTTCCCTACGCCTTTTCTGTTGAGGCCCGACACCGGTTCTCGGAGGATGCCCTGTGCGGGGCGACCGGAAGCCCGCCATCCGGTCCCGCCGCCAGGGCATGCAAAAGGGCCCGGATGCTGGGGAGCATCCGGGCCCTTTTGCATGATGTGCGGATTACGGCAGCTGAGCCGCTCGTGCCTCGCGCCGGTTGTCACGGAAGGTGTTCACCCGGCGGGCGGTCGCGAAGAGCGGGATGACCGCACCCAGGACCACCTGGAGGGCGCAGCCGGTCTGCAGCAGCAGCTGACCACCGGGGGCGTCGAACGCCCAGGCTGCCAGGAGCCCCATGGCGGCCACGATCCAGCCGAGCATCGCCACCGCGAGGACACCCCGCGGCTTCGGGTACTCGACCCGGCTGACCATGAGCCACGCCACTCCGACGATCGCGAGCAGCGTCGGCACGAAGGGCAGCTCCAGGAGCACGATCGAAATGACCGTGAGCGCTCCGAAGGGGCTCGGCATGCCCTGGAACATGCCGTCCTTCAGGGTCACACAGGAGAATCTCGCAAGCCTGAGCACCACCGCCAACAGCACCACGATCGCCGCGAGCGCCGAGACCCGCTGGTGTGCGTCGTCCGCGACCATGCCGTAGACCAGGACGAAGTACGCCGGGGCGAGCCCGAAGCTGACCAGGTCCGAGAGGTTGTCCAGCTCGGCACCCATCGGCGAGGAACGCAGCTTGCGGGCCACGAGGCCGTCGAAGAGGTCGAAGATGGCGGCCATGAGCATGAGGATCACGGCGGTGGCCGCGGAGTGCCGCGCCATGCCGCTCTCGTCGCTGCCCGTGAGGTGCGGGATGAGGATCCCCGTGGTGGTGAAGTACACCGCCATGAATCCGCACGTGGCGTTACCGAGAGTGAGGGTGTCCGCTATCGACAGCCGCATAGAGAGCGGCATGTCCTCGGCGTCGTCCTCCACCTCGGCCTCCGGCACCCAGCCGGCCTGTGTATCAGGATCAATCACGGTCAATTCGAGTCACCCCCGCGGTGGTGGCCTGGCCGACCTCGACCGCGACATCGATACCTTCCGGAAGGTAGATGTCGACCCGGGACCCGAACCGGATCAGGCCGATGCGCTCGCCCTGCTCCACCTTCGTGCCCTGCGGGATGTAGGGGACGATGCGACGGGCGACCGCGCCCGCGATCTGCACCATCTCGATGTCGCCGAGCTCGGTGTCGAAGTGCCAGACAACGCGCTCGTTGTTCTCGCTCTCCTTGTTGAACGCAGGGACGAACCCACCGGGGATGTGCTCGACCGACGTCACCGTGCCCGCCAGGGGTGCGCGATTGACGTGGACGTTCAGCGGGCTCATGAAGATCGCGACGCGGGTACGCCCGTCCTTCCACGGCATGATGCTCTGCACCACGCCGTCGGCCGGTGAGATGACGCGCCCCTGGGTGATCTCGCGCTCGGGGTCGCGGAAGAACCACAGCATGCCCGCCGCGAGCGCGGTGGTGGGCACGGCCACGGCCGCCCAGCGCCCGGACCTGCGGGCCCGGGTCAGGCTGAGTGCGGCGGTGGCGACGGTCGGCAGGAGCCACGGCGAAGCTCCGCGTGCAAGGCGGACCCCGCCGCGTGGTGCAGAGGTATGGCTGTCGGGCATGGATGACCTTCGTAGCGGATGATGCCGCGCTGGCAACGGGGGACGGCGGCTTTTCCGGCGATGTTATCGGTTGCGGACCGCAACTGGGCAAGCCAGCAGCCGAGTCGGACGTCTGGAAGGCACCGGATGAGGATGACAGGGTGTGATCTTGTTCGCGGCTAAATCGCCTCGAATGGGACAATCAACCCTGGATGCGGTACTCCTCGAGGAGTCGGCGCCCGATGATCATTTTCTGGATCTCGGCGGTACCTTCACCGATCAGCAGCATCGGAGCCTCACGGTAGAGGCGCTCGATCTCGTACTCCTTGGAGAAGCCGTAGCCGCCGTGGATACGGAAGGCGTCCTCGACGACTTCCTTGCAGTACTCGGAGGCGAGGTACTTCGCCATCCCTGCCTCCAGGTCGTTCCGCTCCCCGGAGTCCTTTTTGCGCGCTGCGTTTACCATCATTGCATGCGCGGCCTCGACCTTGGTGGCCATTTCGGCCAGCTTGAACTGGATCGCCTGGTGCTGGGCGATCGGCTTTCCGAAGGTGTGGCGCTGCTGCGCGTAGGAAACGCCCAGTTCGAATGCACGCTGTGCGACGCCGCAGCCACGCGCAGCCACGTTCACGCGGCCGACCTCCACGCCGTCCATCATTTGGTAAAACCCTCGGCCGGTGGTGCCGCCCAGTACACGATTGGCCGGAATGCGTAGTCCGTCCATGATGAGCTCGGTGGTGTCGACGCCCTTGTAGCCCATCTTGTCGATCTTTCCCGGGATGGTGAGGCCGGGCCTGACCTCGCCGAATCCGGGCTCCTTCTCCACCAGGAAGGTCGTCATCGACTTGTGAGGCGGCGTGCCCTCGGGGTGGCCTTCGTCACTCCGGCACAGGACGGCGACGAGCGAGGACGTGCCGCCGTTCGTCAGCCACATCTTCTGGCCGTTGAGGACGTACTCCTCGCCGTCCTTGACACCCTTGGAGCTGATCGCCGAGACGTCGGAGCCCAGCGCCGGCTCGGACATCGAGAACGCGCCACGGACCTCGCCCAGCGCCATCCGGGGCAGGAAGGTGTCCTTCTGCTCCTGCGTGCCGTGCTGCTTGAGCATGTACGCCACGATGAAGTGCGTGTTGATGATCCCCGACACGCTCATCCAGCCGCGGGCGATTTCCTCCACGCACAGCGCGTATGTGAGAAGCGACTCACCCAGACCCCCGTACTCCTCGGGAATCATCAGTCCGAACAGGCCGAGCTCCTTGAGCCCCTCGACGATCTCGGTCGGGTACTCGTCGCGGTGCTCCAGCTGGGTCGCGACCGGAATGATCTCCTTGTCGACGAAATCCCGGACCGTGGAGAGGATTTCCTGCTGGACGTCGTCGAGTCCGGCCGTCTGGGCGAGTCGCGTCATGGCTACTTCTCCACGTTCTTCTGCGAAGGCTGCTTCGGCTCCGGGCGGCCGGGCTGCTCGCCGCCCCGCTCCTTGATGTACGTCTCGGTCGGGACCATGACCTTGCGGCGGAACACGCAGACGAGCGTGCCGTCCTGCTTGTAGCCCTTGGTCTCCACATAAACGATGCCGCGGTCGCTCTTGGACTTCGACGGCGTCTTGTCCAGGACGGTGGTCTCGCCGTAGATCGTGTCGCCGTGGAAGGTCGGCGCCACGTGCTTCAGCGACTCGACCTCCAGGTTGGCGATGGCCTTTCCGGAGACGTCCGGGACCGACATGCCGAGCAGCAGCGAGTAGATGTAGTTGCCGACCACGACGTTCTTGCCGAAGTCGGTCGTCTTCTCGGCGTAGTTGCTGTCCATGTGCAGCGGATGGTGATTCATGGTCAGCAGGCAGAAGAGGTGGTCGTCGTATTCGGTGACGGTCTTTCCGGGCCAGTGCTTGTAGACCGCACCGACCTCGAATTCCTCGTACGTGCGTCCGAACTGCATGATCAGGCCTCCGGAGCTTCGAACTTGGAGGTGCGCTGCATGCCGGCGGCGCGGCCCTTGCCCGCGATGACCAGGGCCATCTTGCGGCTGGCCTCGTCGATCATCTCGTCGCCGAGCATCGCGGAGCCCTTCTTGCCGCCCTCCTCGGAGGTGCACCAGTCGTAGGCGTCGAGGATGAGCTCGGCGTGGTCGTAGTCCTCCTGCGAGGGGGAGAACACCTCGTTGGCCGCGTCGACCTGACCGGGGTGCAGCACCCACTTGCCGTCGAAGCCGAGTGCGGCGGCACGGCCGGCGACCTCGCGGTACGCGTCCACGTCGCGGATCTGGAGGAACGGGCCGTCGATCGCCTGGAGATCGTGCGTACGGGCCGCCATCAGGATGCGCATCAGGATGTAGTGGTAGGCGTCCGCGCCGTAGCCGGGCGGCTGCTGGCCGACGACCAGGGTCTTCATGTTGATCGACGCCATGAAGTCGGCCGGGCCGAAGATCAGGGTCTCCAGGCGGGGCGAGGCCGCGGCGATGTCGTCGATGTTGACGAGGCCCTTGGCGTTCTCGATCTGCGCCTCGATGCCGATCTTCCCGACCTCGAAGCCCATCGTCTTCTCGATCTGGGTGAGCAGCAGGTCCAGCGCGACGACCTGCTGGGCGTCCTGGACCTTCGGCAGCATGATGCAGTCGAGGTTGGGGCCCGCGCCCTCGACGACCGTGATGACGTCGCGGTACGTCCAGTGCGTCGTCCAGTCGTTGACCCGCACGACCCGGGTCTTGCCCGTCCAGTCGCCGTTGTTCAGCGCGTCGACGATGTGATGACGGGCGCCCTCCTTGGCGAGCGGCGCGCAGGCGTCCTCCAGGTCGAGGAAGACCTGGTCCGCCGGGAGGCCCTGGGCCTTCTCCAGGAACCGCGGGTTCGAGCCGGGCACAGCCAGACACGAACGACGGGGACGCAGCCGGTTCACGGCAGACGAGGAGTGCGCGGCGGAGCCGCCCGGAATCGGGGTGGTGGCGGGCGACGGGCTGGGCGTGGTCATGCGGGGACCTCCAGAGGGTCGAGCTTGTTCGCTTTCCGGATCTCGTCGACGATACGGCCGATGATCTCCGTGATGCCGAAGTCCTTCGGGGTGAATACGGCGGCGACACCGGCCTTGATCAGGGCCTCGGCGTCCGCGGGGGGAATGATCCCGCCGGCGATCACCGGGATGTCGCCGGCGCCGGTGCGACGCAGCCGGTTCAGCACGTCCGGCACCAGCTCGGCGTGCGAGCCGGACAGGATCGACAGGCCGACGCAGTGCACGTCCTCGGCGACGGCTGCCGAGACGATCTGTCCGGGCGTGAGGCGGATGCCCTGGTAGACGACCTCGAAACCGGCGTCACGCGCGCGCACGGCGATCTGCTCGGCGCCGTTGGAGTGCCCGTCCAGACCGGGCTTGCCGACGAGCAGCCGCAGCCGGCCCGCGCCCAGGTCCCCGGCGGTCCGGGCGACCTTCTCGCGTACGAGGGCGAGCGGGGTGCCCGCCTCCGCGGTCACCGCGACCGGGGCGGACGACACACCCGTCGGTGCGCGGAACTCGCCGAAGACGTCGCGCAGGGCCCAGGACCACTCGCCGGTGGTCACGCCCGCGCGGGCGCACTCGACGGTCGCCTCCATCATGTTCTCGGTCCCCGCCGCGGCCTTCTTCAGGGCGGCGAGCGCCTCGGTGGCACGGGGCTCGTCGCGGTTGTCGCGCCACTCGTGGAGCGCGGCGACGACCTTGGCCTCGTTGGCCGGGTCGACCGTCATGATCGCGCCGTCGAGGTCGGCGGTGAGCGGGTTGGGTTCGGTCGTCCCGTAGATGTTGACGCCGACGATCTTCTCCTCGCCGCCCTCGATCCGGGCGCGCCGGGCGGCGTGCGAGGAGACCAGTTCGGACTTCAGATAGCCGGACTCGACGGCCGCCATGGCGCCGCCCATCTGCTCGATCCGGTCCATCTCGGCCAGCGAGTCGGTGACCAGCTCGTCCACCTTGGCCTCGATGACGTGCGAGCCGGCGAAGATGTCCTCGTACTCCAGCAGATCGCTCTCATGGGCGAGGACCTGCTGGATGCGCAGCGACCACTGCTGGTCCCAGGGACGGGGAAGCCCCAGTGCCTCGTTCCAGGCGGGCAGCTGCACGGCGCGGGCGCGGGCGTCCTTGGAGAGGGTGACGGCCAGCATCTCCAGCACGATGCGCTGGACGTTGTTCTCCGGCTGAGCCTCGGTCAGACCGAGCGAGTTGACCTGTACGCCGTAGCGGAAACGGCGCTGCTTGGCGTCCTCGATGCCGTAGCGCTCGCGGGTGACCCGGTCCCAGATGCGGCCGAAGGCGCGCATCTTGCACATCTCCTCGATGAAGCGGACGCCCGCGTTCACGAAGAAGGAGATCCGTGCGACCACGTCGCCGAACTTCTCCTCGGGCACCTGCCCGGAGTCGCGGACCGCGTCGAGCACGGCGATGGCCGTGGACATGGCGTACGCGATCTCCTGGACCGGGGTGGCTCCCGCCTCCTGCAGGTGGTAGCTGCAGATGTTGATCGGGTTCCACTTCGGGATGCGGTTGACCGTGTACGTGATCATGTCGGTGGTCAGCCGCAGCGAGGGTCCCGGCGGGAAGACGTGCGTCCCGCGCGAGAGGTACTCCTTGACGATGTCGTTCTGCGTGGTGCCCTGGAGCTTGTCCGCGTCGGCGCCCTGCTCCTCGGCGACGACCTGGTACAGCGCCAGCAGCCACATGGCGGTGGCGTTGATCGTCATCGAGGTGTTCATCTGTTCCAGGGGGATGTCCTGGAACAGCCGGCGCATGTCGCCGAGGTGCGAGACGGGCACGCCGACCCGGCCGACCTCGCCGCGGGCGAGGACGTGGTCGGGGTCGTAACCGGTCTGGGTCGGAAGGTCGAAGGCGACCGACAGACCGGTCTGGCCCTTGGCGAGGTTGCGCCGGTAGAGCTCGTTGGACGCCTCGGCGGTCGAATGACCGGCGTACGTCCGCATGAGCCACGGGCGGTCCTTCTGACGGCCGGTCATGTCAGATGTTCCTGAATCGGTTGATGGCGTCGATGTGCTGCTCGCGCAGCTCCTTGTCGCGCACGCCCAGGCCCTCGGTGGGTGCCAGTGCCAGGACGCCGACCTTGCCCTGGTGGAGGTTGCGGTGCACGTCGTACGCGGCCTGGCCGGTGTCCTCCAGGGAGTAGACCTTCGACAGCGTCGGGTGGATCTTCCCCTTGGCGACCAGCCGGTTGGCCTCCCAGGCCTCGCGGTAGTTGGCGAAGTGCGAGCCGACGATCTTCTTGAGCGACATCCACAGGTAGCGGTTGTCGTACTCGTGGTTGTAGCCCGAGGTCGAGGCGCAGGTGACGATCGTGCCGCCCTTGCGGGTCACGTACACACTCGCTCCGAAGGTCTCGCGGCCCGGGTGCTCGAAGACGATGTCCACGTCCTCGCCGCCGGTCAGTTCGCGGATGCGCTTGCCGAAGCGCTTCCACTCGCGCGGGTCCTGGTTGTGCTCGTCCTTCCAGAACTTGTAGCCCTCGGCGTTGCGGTCGATGATCGCATCGGCGCCCATCTTCCGGCAGATCTCCGCCTTCTGGTCACTGGAGACGACACAGATCGGGTTGGCGCCGCCCGCCAGGGCGAACTGCGTGGCGTAGGAGCCGAGTCCGCCGCTCGCGCCCCAGATGAGGACGTTGTCGCCCTGCTTCATACCGGCGCCGTTGCGGGAGACGAGCTGGCGGTACGCGGTGGAGTTGACCAGCCCCGGAGCCGCCGCCTCCTCCCAGCTGAGGTGGTCCGGCTTCGGCATCAGCTGGTTGGACTTGACGAGTGCGATCTCTGCCAGCCCGCCGAAGTTGGTCTCGAAGCCCCAGATGCGCTGCTCGGGGTCGAGCATCGTGTCGTTGTGGCCGTCCGAGGACTCCAGTTCCACCGAGAGGCAGTGCGCGACGACCTCGTCGCCGGGCTTCCAGGCGTTGACGCCCGGGCCGGTGCGCAGGACGACGCCTGCCAGGTCGGAGCCGATGACGTGGTACGGGAGGTCGTGGCGCTTGCTGAGGTCGCTGAGCTTTCCGTAGCGCTCCAGGAAGCCGAAGGTCGAGACCGGCTCGAAGATCGACGTCCACACGGAGTTGTAGTTGACCGAGCTGGCCATGACCGCCACCAGTGCCTCGCCCGGACCGAGCTCGGGCACCGGAACGTCCTCGACATGGAGGGACTTGCGGGGGTCCTTGTCGCGGCTGGCGACGCCGGCGAACATCTCGGCCTCGTCCTTGTGCACGGTCACCGCGCGGTACGACTCGGGAATGGACAGGGCCGCGAAGTCTGCGGCGGTGCTGTCCTCGGACTGGATCGCGTCCAGGATTTCCTTCACGGTGTGCCTCCGGCGGTGCGGCGTTTGAGGGAACGCTTGAGGGTCCTGCGAAGCAGGGGGAGCGGTGTTGCGTGGAGGTGTGCCGTCGGTTCGGCGGATGGTGCTTCGGCTGCTTGCTCTGTGGAGCAGAAGGGTTTGCCTGTGACGCAGGCGTCCGGGCGCGCAGGCACGTGGCTTGCGGGGACAGCCGGCGTACGTGAGGTCTCAGCACGCCGGCCGCCCGGACGACTTCAACGTATGGCACTCCGTGACAGCTGGCAAGGCACTGGGTGCCAGTAATTTCCCTCAATTGTCATCCGGGTGCCACGCATGAGCAACACGGGGGGCGTTTTGCCGCCTTGCGCCCGGTCCTGGTGGTACCGGTCGGGTCAGGAGGCGGGACGGTAGACGTAAGGCGTCGTCGTGCTCAGGGCCGTGAACCCGAGGCGCTGGAGGATCGGGCGGCTGTCCTCCGTGGCGTCGACCTGGAGGTACCGGTAGCCGCGCTCGGCGGCGATGCCCGCCCGGAAGGCGATCAGCGCCCGGTAGACGCCCCTGCCGCGCCACGCCTCGACCGTGCCGCCGCCCCACAGTCCGGCGAAGCCGGTGCCCGCGTACAGCTCCATCCGCGCCGAGCTCACCGGCTCGTCGCCCGCCATGGCCAGCACCCCGACGAAGTGGTCCTCCTTCAGCTGTGCCAGCAGCTGATGCCGCAGCCGGGACGAGTCCGAGCCGAACGCCTGCTCATGGGCCCGCGCCATCAGATCGACATCGGCCTCGTCACGCACCGTGCGCAGGTGGACGCCGTCCGGGAGCCGGACGGCCGTGGGCTGGTCCGCGACAGGTGCGACGAGCAGGGTCTCCGGCTCCTCCGGCTCGAAGCCGGCCGCCAGCAGCCGCGCCCCGAGGTCGGCCGGCCGGTCGTGCGCGTACAGCTTCCACTCGAACTCCCCGTACCCGAGCTCGGTCCAGTGGGCCACCTGCGCGGCGATCGCGGCGTCGGCCCTGGTCGCGTCCAGATCGGGCGACGACCATACGACCCCGTTCCAGTCGTCCTCCCCACCCACCTGCCGTACGACGTCGGCGGTGCGCTCGACGCGGACGCCGGGGCCGCCGGGGCGGGCGTGTTCACGCATCTCGCGGTCGAAGGCGGCCAGCAGAGGGTGGTGGTCCTGATTTCGGGTCATCCGCACACCACAGCACCGGGCCGAGGTGCCGGCAACCGCATTTAGCGCCGTTGAATCCGCCGGGCCCGGGCAGACGGCAGAGATGAATGATCTTGGAAGACTCATATCCGGACGAGCGGGGCGGCGGGGATGACGGCACCGGTGCGGGAACGGGGTTTCGAGGGGCGCCGGAAGGTCTTCAGTGTGCGCAGGACCGCTTTCGGGTTCGGCGCCATTGCTCTGCTCATCTGCGGTGGATGGCTGATGGTGCGCACCGTGTGGGAGGGCATGTGCCGGCATCCGGCCGCCGGGGTGCCGGTCGCGGCGCTCTGCGCGGCGGGCGTCCTGATCCTGTACCTTCGCGGGCCGCGCCGCCGCCCGCACGGGGGGCCCGGCCCGCTCTCCGAGGCCGCGCGCGAGCTCTTCGAGCCGCCTCAGGAGCTCCGTGGCCCGGCCCCCGAGCCGTCGGGCCACCCCCACCGCGACATCGCCCGCACGGTCGTCCTGGCAGAACCGGAGCCGGTGGAGCCGGAGGGTGAGGCCGCGGACTACGCCGCCCTGGACGCCGACGGTTTCGAGGACGCGATCGCCGCGCTCTGCGAGCGGGACGGCTGCTCCGACGTGCAGGTCGTGGGCGGAGCGGGTGACCTGGGGGCGGACGTGATCGCGACTGCCCCGGACGGGCGGCGCCTGGTCGTCCAGTGCAAGTGCTACGGCCCCGCCACCAAAGTCGGTTCCCAGGACCTCCAGCGATTCGGCGGAACCTGCTACGCCGTGCACGAGGCGGAGATCGCCGTCTGCGTCACCACCAGCGCTTACACAGGTCCCGCCCTGGACTACGCGGAGCAATGCGGGATCCTGTGCCTGGACGGCGAGGCGCTCGCGGGCTGGAGCGAGGGCTCCGCGCCGCCGCCATGGCAGGCCGACGAGGGGCTCTGAAGGCCTCCAGGGCCGGGCGGCCGAGAACGGGCGGTCCCGCTCAGCGCTCCTTGAGCGCCTGCTGGATCGTGCGCATGACTTCGTCCAGCGGCGCGTCCGTCCGCGCCACGGCCACCAGGACCTCGCCCTCCGTGCTCACCGACGCGGACGGCGGCTTCGCCGGCTCGCTGCCCGCGGTCCGGCCCGCGCCGATCCCCGTCCCGAACGTGTCACGGACGATGGCGAACGCCTGGTCCAGTTGCGCCTCCACGTCGCCCTGGCCGTCCGCGCGCAGCCAGCGGCGCAGCACGTGGTTGTGCGCGGTGACGACGGCCGACGCCGCGACCTCCGCCAGCAGCGGATCGTCGTTGCCCGCAAGGTGGTCGCGCTCGTCGAAGTGGCCCAGCAGATAGCGGGTGAACAGCCGCTCGTAGCGGGCCACCGAGGCGATCTCGGCCTGCCGCAGCGTGGGTACCTCGCGGGTCAGCTTGTACCGGGCCACGGAGACCGCGGGCTTCGCCGCGTACATCCGCATGACTTCCTTGATGCCCCGGCAGACGGTGTCGAGCGGGTGCTCGTGCGCGGGGGCGGCGTTGAGGACCGCCTCGGCCCGGACGAGGGTGTCGTCGTGGTCCGGGAAGATCGCCTCGTCCTTGGACCGGAAGTGCCGGAAGAAGGTCCGCCGGGCGACGCCCGCGGCGCCCGCGATCTCGTCGACGGTCGTCGCCTCGTATCCCTTCGTGGCGAAGAGCTCCATCGCCGCGGCGGCCAGTTCACGGCGCATTTTGAGCCGTTGTGCGGCGGCGCGGGTGCCTGCGGCACTTTCCGGGACGTCGGGCGTGGCGGACACACGGGGGGACCTGGCGGGCTGGGACATGGTGTGAACGTACTGCATCGGTGCAGGAGGGTGCGCCTGTGGGGGCGGGCCGCCCGAAGGGCCGAGCAGCCCGCCCCAGCCGGCTCCCGGCCCGGAAGGCCCCGTATCGGGCCTTCCGGGCCGGGACCTCTCAGCGGCGGGCATATTCGCGGAAGCCGCGCCCCGTCTTGCGGCCGAGGCAGCCCGCGGCCACCAGATGCTCCAGGAGCGGCGCCGGCGCGAGGCCCGGGTCGCGGAACTCGCCGTGCAGCACCTTCTCGATGGCGAGCGAGACGTCGAGGCCGACGACGTCCAGGAGCTCGAAGGGCCCCATCGGGTAGCCGCCGCCCAGCTTCATCGCGGCGTCGATGTCGTCGAGGGTCGCGTAGTGCTCCTCGACCATCTTGATCGCGTTGTTGAGGTAAGGGAACAGCAGCGCGTTCACGATGAACCCGGCCCGGTCCCCGCAGTCCACCGGGTGCTTGCGCACCTTTCCGCAGACCTCGCGGACCGTGGCGTGCACATCGTCGGCGGTGAGCACCGTACGGACGACCTCGACCAGCTTCATCGCCGGGGCGGGGTTGAAGAAGTGCATTCCGATGACGTCCTCGGGCCGGGAGGTGGCCCGGGCGATCGACACCACGGGCAGCGAGGAGGTGGTGGTGGCGAGCACCGCGCCCGGCTTGCACACCTTGTCCAGCGTGGCGAACAGCTGCTGCTTGACCACCAGGTCCTCGGCGACGGCCTCGACGGCCAGGTCCACCCCGTCGAAGGAGTCCAGCGAGCCCGCCGCGGTGATCCGGGCCAGGGTCTCGTCCCGGGCTCCGGCCGTCAGCCGCCCCTTGGTGACCGACCGCTCCAGCGACTTGGCGATCCGGCCCTTGGCGGTGTCCGCCTTCTCCTGGCTGCGGGCGGCGAGCACCACGTCGTAACCGGCCTTCGCGAAGACCTCCGCGATCCCCGAAGCCATCGTCCCGGAACCCGCGACACCGACGGAACGCACCGTGCGGCCCGCACCCGCCCCGCCGTCCTGTGCCGGGGTCTGTGCGTCCGGGACCACCGTCTGGCTGCCCGGCTCCGCATACGTGTAGAAGCCGCGGCCCGTCTTGCGGCCGGTCAGCCCGGCCGCGCTGAGCTGGCCGAGGACGGGCGCCGGGGCGTGCAGCCGGTCGTGCGAGGCGGAGTACATCGCCTCGAGGACGGTACGGGCGGTGTCGATGCCGATCAGGTCCAGCAGGGCGAGCGGGCCCATCGGCAGACCGCAGCCCAGCTTCATCGCCGCGTCGATGTCCTCGCGGGAGGCGTAGTTCGCCTCGTACATCGCGGCGGCCTGGTTGAGATAGCCGAACAGCAGGCCGTCGGCGACGAAGCCCGGCCGGTCGCCGACCGCGACCGGCTCCTTGCCCAGCTCCCGGGCGAGCGCGGTGACGGCCTCGACGGCCGGCGGCGCGGTCAGCACCGAGGAGACCACCTCGACCAGCTTCATCGCCGGTGCCGGGTTGAAGAAGTGCAGGCCGAGCACGCGCTCGGGGCGCTGCGACTCCGCGGCGAGCCGGGTCACCGACAGGGCGTTGGTGCCGGTGGCGAGGATCGCGGTGGGTGAGACGACCGCGTCGAGCTCCCGGAAGACCTGCTGCTTGATCTCGTACGTCTCGGGCACGACCTCGATGACCAGCTCGGCGTCCGCCGCGGCCTGGAGATCGGAGAAGGTGCGGAACCGGGCGAGGATGTTGCGCCGCTCCTCCTCGGTGATCCGTTCGCGCTGCACGGCGCGGGCGGTGGAGGCCTCGAGGGAGGCGACGGCCTGGCGGGCGGCCGCGTCACTGATGTCGATACCGATGACCTCGCGGCCGGCGCGGGCCAGGACCTCGGCGATGCCGGTGCCCATGGTGCCGAGGCCGACGACGGCGATGGTGCTGAGATGGGTGTCCATCACGGGACTCCAGGGATGAGTGACGACTGGGGGACGCACGGAGCGCGCTGCCGATGAGAGGGGCGAAGGGCCCGACCGGCGCATGGCGTGCGGGAACTGCCTGTCGTGGTGCTCGGGTCCCGGGCGTGAAGTGCCCGCCGGGACCGGGAAGGGGCGACGGACTCTGTCCCGGAGTCACGTCTCGCAAAGCTGCCGAACCGACAATCACTCCGGGTGGCTGCGTCACCAGGCCACCGGAGCCGGCGGGGGAGTGTCCCGCTCACATGAGGTTAACCGACGGGTAATGAGCGCGCCAGCCCCCGATCGTTGTGGCCCCCCTCACACCCGTCGGCACGCTGTGTCGCCGCCGATAAGCTGACGGTCATGGACGAGGAGTTCCGGTCACTGACGCACCGGCTGGCGGACGAGGCGGGAGAGTCGGCGGCCTACCGCAGACTGATCGCCACCGATGACCACGAGGAACTGGCCCGGGTGCTCATCGAGCACGAACGCCCTTTGTGGGCACGCGAGATCGCCGCGTTCCGGCTCGGCTGCGGCGGTGACCGCCGCGCCTTCGAGCCCCTGGTGCTGCTGCTCAACCACCGCGACCCGGAGCGCTGCGTCGCAGCCGCCCACGCCCTGGCCCGCCTGGGCGACCCCCGCACACCCCGTGCCGCCGCGGCACTCGCCACCAACGACCTGCGCACCGCCTACGCCCTCCACCCGGTCCGCCTGCTCACCGAACTGCGGGCCCCCGAGTCCGTACCCGCGCTGATGAGCACCCTGTCCCGGCTGCTGGGGCCGGACGAGCCGCACTGGCGGGTGGCGCTGGCCTGCGTGGAGGGCCTGGGGCGGCTGGGCGACGCGCAGGCCCGCCCGGTCCTGGAGGCCGCCCTGCCGCACCCTCGTCTCGGTGACGCGGCCGAGGAAGCTCTCAGCCGGCTCCCGGCGGGCTGAGCGGGCGCACGTAACGCACCTCGGGGACCGGAACACCGTCCACTTCGAAGGGTTCCTCGGCGCCGTCGGCGTGAAAGCCCGCACGCTCGTAGAAGCGACGGGCGGGCGCGTTCCCGGCCAGCACCCAGAGCGCGAGGTCGGGGTGACCGGCCGCGGCGGCGCGCGCGAGGACCTCCGCCATGAGGGCCCGGCCGGCCCCCGTCCCGGTCTGCTCCGGAGCCACGTAGATCGCGTACAGCTCGCCGCGCGCGAGCCGCTTTCCGTTCTCGCGGTACGGCCCGTACGCGGCCCAGCCGACGACACCGAGGCCCGCCCGCTCGGCCACCAGGTTGACGACCGCGTCGTCCGCGGCGAAGAAGCCGCGACGGCGCTCCGCGTCCTCGGCGATGTCCATCGCGTCCAGGTGCGCCTGCGGCATCAGGCCGGCGTACGCGCTCTGCCAGCCGCGGACCCGGACCGTCGCGACCGCTTCGCAGTCGTCGACGGTCATGTCCCGGATCAGCGGGTCGGGGGCGTGTGCCGGAGCGGGGCGCGCGGTCATCCCGTCATCCTCGCGCACGCCCCCGAACTGCGGCAACGTACTTTCGTCAGCCCCGGAAACCGAGCAGCCCGTGCAGTGCGCTGCCCCGGCCGTCCGCCTCCGTACGGGCCGCGGGCCGCGCGGACTTGGCCGTCGCCGGCTTCGGATCGGGCGTCTTCGCGCAGACCGCGTCCGCGTCTGCGCCCTTGCCGCGGGGCACCGTGCCCTTGGCCAGATAGTCCGCCAGGTACCGGTCCAGGCAGTCGTTGCCGCTCAGTGTGACGCCGTGGTTGCCGCCGCCCTCCTCGACGACCAGGCTGGAACCCTTGAGCTTGCGGTGCAGGGTGACCCCGCCCTCGTACGGCGTGGCCGCGTCGTCCGTTGCCTGGAAGAGCAGCACCGGCGGCAGCCGGTGATTGGAGATCCGCACCGGATTCAGCGGCTCCACCGGCCAGTCGGCGCACGGGGCGTTGTACCAGGTGTTGCCCCAGGTCATGAACGGCGCCTTGGCGTGGATCCGTTGGCTGTCGCTGCGCCAGACGTTCCAGTCGCCCGGCCACTGCGCGTCGCGGCACTGCACGGCCGAGTAGACCGAGTACCCGTTGTCGCCCTCCGCGTCGACCGCGCCGAAGCGCTCGTACGCCTTGACCAGGGCCTTCTCGTCCTTGTCGTTCACATAGGCGGCGAACGCGCCGGCCAGCGTC
Organism: Streptomyces sp. NPDC002809; assembly: GCF_040295435.1. Classification (NCBI taxonomy): domain Bacteria; kingdom Bacillati; phylum Actinomycetota; class Actinomycetes; order Kitasatosporales; family Streptomycetaceae; genus Streptomyces; species Streptomyces sp. NPDC002809. The sequence continues at coordinate 23,083 of NZ_JBEOVJ010000065.1, read as the reverse complement.
GGCCAGTAGCCGTTGTAGTAACCGCCCGGCAGGAAGGTGTCGTCCAGCTCGCCCGCACCGACCTTCTTGCCCGCGGGATGCTTCTTGACCGCGTCCCGCATCCGGTACCAGGCCGCTTCGACCTTCGCCGGGTCGGTGCCGAGCCCGTACGTGCCGTCGTACTTCGCGACCCAGGCGGCGAACGCCTTGTGGCGGGTGTCGAACGCGTAGTCCTGGGCGAGGTTGTCGTCGTACCAGACCCCGTCCGGGTCCACGTTCGAGTCGAGGACCAGGCGCCGGACGCGGTCCGGGAACAGCTTCGCGTACACCGCGCCCAGGTAGGTGCCGTAGGAGTAGCCGAGGTAGTTGAGCTGTCGCGAGCCGGTCGCGGCCCGGATCACGTCGAGGTCCTTGGCCGCGCTCACCGTGTCCATGTACGGAAGCAGGTCCGGGTACTTCTCTCCGCAGGCGGCCGCGAAGTCGCGGGCGCGGTTGCGGTTGGTCCGCTCGTCCTGGACAGAGCCCGGTACCGGGTCGGGACGCACCGGGTCGAAGTACTTCGGTACGCAGTCCAGAGCCGGCCTGCTCCTGCCGACGCCACGCGGGTCGAACCCGATCACGTCGTACTGGGCGGCCACCGCCTTCGGCAGCGAGCCGGCGACGAAACCGGCCATCGACAGACCACTGCCGCCGGGACCGCCCGGATTGACCAGCAGCGGACCCTGGAACGTCTTCGCCGTGTGCGGGATCCGCGACAGGGCGAGGGTGACCTTGCGGCCCGACGGGTCGTCATGGTCGAGCGGAGCGTGCACCGAGGCGCACTGCAACGTCGGGTACGACTGGGTGCCGCAGCCGGTCCATTTGACCGACGCGGCACGCTGCGCGCCGCTGTCGGCGCTCGCCGGGGCCGGCGCGGCGGTCACCAGACCGGCGACCGTCGCCCCGACGGCGAACAGAATTCCTGAACGGTTCGTCATATGGCCTCCCGTGGTGGGGGAACACGGCTGCGCGCGGCGCAGCCCCCGCCGCATGCTCCCCGTATTCGGAGCCGGAAGGACCTGTTCCGGTGAGAGATGACCCGTTTGCCCCCGCAGGCGCGGCGCGTCAGAGCAGGGTCAGCTGGGTGGGCTCGGAGGCGGGCGGCGGGGTCTGCGGCTCGGCGCGCTCGGGGAAGCCGCGGGGTGTTCCGTGGTGCGAGGGGCCGATGCCGTACTCGGTCGCCAGCTCGTGCACGTACCGGGTGATGCGGCGCTGGTACCAGGTGGGCGCGTAGGAGCCGTCCGCGTACAGCCGCTCGTACCGCCGCACCAGATGCGGATGGTGGCGGCCGAGCCACTCCATGAACCACTCCCGGGCGCCCGGGCGCAGATGGAGGACGAGCGGGGTCACCGAGGTCGCGCCGGCGGCTGCGACGGCGCGGACCGTCGCCCGCAGCTGGTCCGGCCGGTCGCCGAGGTACGGGATGACGGGCGCCATCAGCACCCCGCAGCCGATGCCGTGCTCGCTGAGGGTGCGGACGACGTCGAGGCGCCGCTCGGGGGAGGGTGTGCCGGGCTCCACGGTCCGCCACAGTTCGGGGTCGACGAATCCGACGGACACCGAGACACCGACCTCGGTGACCTCGGCGGCCTGCCGCAGCAGCTCCAGGTCGCGCAGGATCAGCGTGCCCTTGGTGAGGATGGAGAACGGGTTCGCGTGGTCGCGCAGGGCCGTGAGGATGCCGGGCATGAGCCGGTAGCGGCCCTCCGCCCGCTGGTAGCAGTCGACGTTGGTGCCCATCGCGATGTGCGCGCCGTGCCAGCGCCGCGAGGCGAGCTCGCGGCGCACCAGTTCCGGGGCGTTGATCTTGACCACGATCTGCGAGTCGAAGCCGAGCCCGGTGTCGAGGTCCAGATAGCTGTGGGTCTTGCGCGCGAAGCAGTAGACGCAGGCATGTGAACAGCCGCGGTACGGATTGACGGTCCACTCGAACGGCATCCGGGACGCGCCGGGCACTCGGTTCACGATCGAGCGGGCCCGTATTTCGTGGAAGGTGATGCCTCTGAACTCCGGGGTGTCGAAGGTGCGAGTCGTCACCGCGTCCGCGGCGAAGAGCGCGCCGGTACCCGTTTTGGTGGTTGTGGCGGGGTTATCGGCCAGATTGTCCCAGCGCATGGACGCCTCCTCGGTAGCACTGACCCGAGAATAGAACACTTGTTCCCTTGATCGTTTTCTCCCCTTCGTCCCGGACCGGATTTTGAGCCGGGCTGCCGAGGTGGTTGGCTCAGCACACCCCCGAACAACCGAGTGCTGGAGGAACAGCCATGGCGCAGGTCGAGGCCACGACAGAGCGGATCATCGCGGCGGACGCGGAGGCGGTGTTCGACGCGCTGGCCGACTACAAGGACGTCCGTGGCAAGGTGCTGCCCGGCCACTTCAGCGAGTACGAGATCCGGGAGGGCGGCGACGGCGAGGGCACCCTCGTCCACTGGAAGCTCCAGGCCACCAGCAAGCGGGTGCGCGACTGCCTGCTGGAGGTCACCGAGCCCACCGACGGACAGCTCGTGGAGAAGGACCGCAACTCCTCGATGGTCACGACCTGGACCGTCACCCCGGCCGGTGAGGGCAAGTCCAGGGTCGTCGTCTCCACTGTGTGGAACGGGGCGGGCGGCGTCGGAGGATTCTTCGAGAAGACCTTTGCGCCCAAGGGACTTGGGCGCATCTACGACGAACTTCTGCAGAACCTCGCCGCCGAGGTGGAGAAGTAGCCTCCGGCCGAACTGTCCGGCCTCACCGGTTCGGGTGGTCTTTCCGGCCGGTCGGCTGTGCGCCGTAGTGGCTCCCACCGGGGGATACGCCCCCTGAGTGCGCCGTCAGCGCCCCCTCGCCGCGTTTGCCCTCACTTGTCGCGCAATGCGAGAAATGTGCGGCGGCAGTGCGACGAGGGGAGCGGCACGTGGTGGGTGGCATCACTCTGGTGAAGGACGAGCCGGACGGTACGGGCGGCGCCGAGACGGTGCCCTTGGTCGCGCCGCCTTCGCCGCCCGCCGCGACGGAACCCGTCGCCCCGGCCCTGCCCGGCGACGGGGCGACCGACCCCCGCCGCATCAGGCTCGTCTTCATCGGGCTGATGCTCACGCTCCTGCTCGCGGCGCTCGACCAGATGATCGTCGCCACCGCGCTCCCGAAGATCGTCGGTGAGCTGCACGGCCTGGAGAAGATGTCCTGGGCGGTCACCGCCTATCTGCTCGCCTCGACCATCGGTCTCCCGATCTACGGCAAGCTCGGCGACCTCTTCGGCCGCAAGAGCGTCTTCCAGTTCGCGATCGTCGTCTTCGTCGTCGGCTCCGCGCTGGCCGGCTGGTCACGGACCATGGACGAACTGATCGCCTTCCGGGCCCTTCAGGGCGTCGGGGGCGGCGGGCTGATGATCGGCGTCCAGGCCATCATCGCGGACGTCGTACCGCCCCGGGAGCGCGGCCGGTTCATGGGGCTCATCGGTGCGGCCTTCGGACTCGCGTCCGTGGCGGGCCCGTTGCTCGGCGGCTTCTTCACCGACCATGCCTCGTGGCGCTGGTGCTTCTACATCAATGTGCCGTTCGGCCTGGTCACGCTGGCCGTCATCACCGTCGTACTGAAACTGCCCAAGCCGAAGGTCCGGCCCCGGCTCGACATCCTCGGCGCCGTTCTGCTGGCAGCCGCCTCCACCTGCCTCGTGCTGCTGACCAGTTGGGGCGGCACGGAGTACGCCTGGGGGTCGAGCACCATTCTGGGGCTGGCCGCCGGAGCCGCCGGAACGACTCTGCTGTTCCTCGCCGTCGAGCACCGCGCGCCCGAACCGATCATTCCGCTGCGGCTGTTCCGCGACTCGATCTTCAACGTCACCGCCCTGGTCGGCGCGGTCGTCGGGGTGGCGCTGTTCGGCGCCGCCAGCTACCTGCCGACCTTCCTGCAGATGGTCGACGGGGCCACCGCCACGGAGTCCGGACTGCTGATGCTCCCGATGATGGGCGGCATCGTGGGCGCCTCCGTCGTCTCGGGCCAGCTCATCTCCCGCACCGGGCGCTACCGCGTCTACCCGATCGCGGGCAGCGCGATCTCGGCGGTGGGCATGTGGCTGCTGTCCCGGCTCGAGACCGACACCCCGCGGTTCGAATACAGCATCGCGCAGGCGGTCCTCGGCCTCGGGATCGGGCTGATCATGCCGGTGCTCGTCCTGGCCGTGCAGAACTCCGTACGCCCCGCGGACCTCGGCACCGCGACCAGTGCCAACAACTACTTCCGGCAGATCGGCGGCAGTGTCGGCGCCGCCGTGTTCGGCACCCTCTTCGCCGGACGGCTGGCCGACGCGCTCGCCGTGCGCCTGCCCTCCGGCGCCGGTCTGCCCGACCCGGAGTCGATCACGCCGCAGCTGGTCCATGCGATGGAGCCCGCGCTGCGGGACGCCTACATCCAGGCGTACGCCGACGCGATGCCCCGGATCTTCCTCTACCTGGTGCCGGTCCTCGTGCTCGGCCTGTTCATCGCCTTCTTCCTCAAGGAGAAACCGCTGGTGTCCCACCACAGCCCCGAAACCGCAGCCGATCCCGCAGCGATCCCCGCCGCCCGTACCGACCCCGGCCCCCCGCCCACCGGGTACCTCTCGGGGGTGCCGGTCTGCGGCAGTGTCCAGCACTCCGACGGTACGAAGGTGCCTCGCGCCGCCCTCACCCTCATCGACGTCCAGGGACAACAGGTAGGCAGGGGCGCCAGCGGGGACGAGGGGCGGTACGCGCTGAGTGTGCCCGGCGCCGGTTCGTACGTCCTCATCGCCGCCGCGGGGGGCCACCAGCCGCAGGCGGTCAGCGTCACCGTGGGCGAACGGCCGGTGGAACTGGACGTGGTACTCGGGGGCGCCGGACGGCTGGCCGGGACCGTCGTGACCGCGGACGGTGTCCCGGTACGGGACGCGGCCGTCACCCTGACCGACGTACGCGGGGAGGTCGTCGCCTCCACGCGCAGCGGGCGCGAGGGCGGGTACGTGATCGCGGAGCTGGTCGCGGGCGAGTACACCCTCGCCGCCTCGGCTCCCGCCTTCCGGCCCGCCGCGCTGCCGGTCAGCGTGCAGGCGGCCAGGGAGACCCGGCAGGACATCGAACTGGCCGGCGGAGCCGTGCTGCGCGGGATCGTCCGGGCCAGTGGCGGCCGGCCCGTCGAGGACGCCCGTGTGACGCTTCTGGACGCGGCCGGCAACGTGGTCGACACGCTGACCACCGGCGCCGACGGATCCTTCCGGTTCGTCGATCTGTCCACGGGCGAGTACACCGTGATCGCGGCAGGGTATCCGCCGGTCGCCACGGTGCTCCAGGTCGCGGGCGGCGGTCGCACCGAACGGGACCTCCAGCTGGGCCACGAGGACTGAGGGCCGGGTGCGGGCCGGGCTCCCCCGCCCTTCCGGTCAGGCCGCCGCGTCCGGTCCCCGCGTGCGGCCGCGCGGTCCGGCCCCCGCATCCGGCCGCGCGCGGTGCGCCACCCGTGGGGGTGATTCCGTGCGATGGCCCGCGACGCCGGACGCGGGGCCGTACCGTGGACGCACGCACCGTAGAACCTTGCGGTGAGGGAAGGAGCCTTCCGCCCATGGACCTCGGTGTGCCACCGCAGCGGACACCACAGCCGCGTGACGCCGCGGCGGGCCGCGTGCCGCTCGCCGTGGTCGTCGTCGACGCGGACGGACTCGTCTCGCACTGGTCGACCGGCGCGAGGAGACTCTTCGGGGTCTCCCGGGAGGACGCCGTCGGCTGCCCCGCGGGTGAACTCCTGCCGGTGACCGGTGCGTTGAGACAGCACGGCGATCCTTTGCCGGACAGGGCGTACACCGAGTTCGGTCCGGAACTCGACAACTCCCTCAACGGGACGGTCGCCTACCCGGCGGCGGGCCGGGCCCGCGTCGACGAGCCCGGCCGCGGCCGCATGGACGTGCTCTGGTGGGCCTATCCGCTCGTCGGCCCGGGCCCCGAACGGCTGCTCGTGCTGGCCGCCGACTGCGGGCCGCTGCGGGCCGACGGTGACGGCGATATCCGGGACAAGGAGACGATCGCCCCCGGATTCGCCCTGCACACCGACTTCCCCGGCTACCGGGAGCTGTCCTCGCGACTGCCCGAGATCCTGCCCAGCATGAGTGTGAGGGAAGCCACCCGGATCGTCTCCCAGGTTCTTGAACTCGGTTATCCCGTGCTGGAGTTCAGTCACCGTGACCGGATCCCCGTGACTCCCGACTGGGGCGTGCCGCGGCGTACCGGACACCGCACCGCCGGCGGCCCGCAGCGTACCGCCGGGGGTTCGTCCGTCCCGCGCGCCGCACCCCGTCCCGAGCTGGACCTCGAATACGCGGCGGTCCGCGAACGGCTGGAGTTCCTCAACGAGGTCAGCGGCCGCATCGGCACCTCCCTCGACCTGGAACGGACCATCCGCGAGGTCACCAGCGCCGCCGTGCCCCGCTTCACCGACTTCGCCGGAACGCATCTGCGCGCCGCGGTCCTGGCCGGCGAGGACTTCCCGGACGGGCCGCCCGACGTCACGACCATCTGGCACCGCGTCTGGGTCGAGCACAACGACGAACCGGGCCGCTGGGACGACACCGTGCCCGTCGGTGAGTCCATCGCCTTCCCCGAGCACACCCCGTTCTTCCAGTGCATGGTCACCGGCGAACCGGTCATCATCCCTTACGTCGGCGAGGAGTTGAGCAACCGGATCTCGGGCGAGTTCGAGAAGCGTGACCTGCGCCCCCTGATCACACACCGTTCCCTGCTCATCGTCCCGCTCAAGGCCCGCGGCGTGGTGCTCGGCTTCATGGTGCTGATGCGCCGCCCCGGCCGCGAACCCTTCGACGACATGGACCGCACCACCGGCGCCGAACTCGCAGCCCGGGCCGGGCTCGTACTCGACAACGCCCGCATGTACACGTACCAGGAGAACGTCGCCGAGACGCTCCAGGACAGCATGCTGCCGCAGATCGAACCGCGCATGGCGGGCTGCGACATCGCCACCCGCTACCTGCCCGGCGCCCGGCTCGGCAGGGTCGGCGGCGACTGGTTCGACTCGGTGAAGCTCCCCGGGTCCCGGACCGCGCTCGTCGTCGGTGACGTGATGGGTCACGGCCTCAACTCGGCCGCGATGATGGGGCAGTTGCGCACCGCGGTCCTGACCATGGCCACGATGGAGATGCCGCCCGCCCAACTCCTGCGCAACCTCGACGACCTGGCCCAGCGACTCGGTGAGCAGTACCTCGCGACCTGTCTCTACGCGGTCTACGACCCGATCCGCTCCGAGCTCCAGATCGCCAACGCCGGGCACATCCCGCCGGTGCTGGTGCGCGCCGAGGACGGGCGGGCCGAGCTGCTCGACCTGCCGACCGGCGCCCCGGTCGGCGTCGGCGGGGTCGCCTTCGAGACCGCCACCGTGCGGGTGCGCCCGGGCGACCGGCTGGTGCTGTGCACCGACGGTCTGGTCGAGGTGCGCGGCCAGGACATCGGCGCCGGTCTGGCCGCGCTCTGCGCCTCGGCCGCTCATCCGGCGGCCTCGATGGACGATGCCTGCGACACGATCATCCGGGCACTGAACCCCAGCGGCGGCCGCAAGGACGACGTGGCCCTGCTGATGGCCCGGCTCAACGGCATCCCGGACGGCGACGTCGCCGAGTGGCAGCTGGCCCTGGACCCGCGCGAGGTGGCCCGGGCCCGCCGTCTCGTGCGCGGCAGACTCCTCGACTGGGAACTGCCGGACGCGGTGGAGGCGGCCGAGCTGATGGTCAGTGAACTCGTCACCAATGCCGTGAAGCACGGCCGTACCCATCACATCGGCCTCCGGCTGGTGCGAACCGGAGCCCTGCTCTGCGAGGTCAGCGACGACGAGCCCGCCCCCGCCACGCTGCTGGGCACCACCGCGCACGACGAGTCCGGCCGCGGACTGGTTCTGGTGAGCAGCCTCGCCCGGGAATGGGGCACCAGCACCACGGCCCGCGGCAAGAAAGTCTGGTTCGAGCTGGCACTCTCCCGCGTCCCGCGCCCCCGGCCGTTCGCCCGGTGACAGGGGGGCCTCCAACGGGCCGAGGCCTTGGGCCGTGTGCGCACCCTTGCCCGGAACAGCGGAAGACGGTAGTCCGGTGCTGAGCGAAATGCCGCGGGACGGCCGGACTCGGGAGTGCGCATGGATGTGTCGCAGCGATACCGCGAGGCGTGGGAAGGTTTCTGGTCGGCCACTTCGGACACACCCGGCGAGGCGATCTGGGACGCCGACCCCTCGCTGAGCGCCGCACCGCACAGCGAACTGCTCCTGCCGTACGCGGATGTCTCACTGCCCGTCGTCGACCTCGGCTGCGGAAACGGCACCCAGACCCGCTATCTCGCCACCCGGTTCGCCCGTGCGATCGGCGTGGACCTCTCGTACGCGGCGATCGGCCACGCCCGGCGGGCGGACCCCGAAGGCGTCGCCGAGTTCGCTCAGCTGGACATGGTCGACGGTGACGCCGTGAGCGCCCTGCACGAGCGGATCGGCGATGCGAACGTCTACATGCGGGCGGTCATCCACCAGAGCGAACCCGAGGCCAGGCCGGCGGTCGCGGCGGCCGTGGCGATCCTGCTGGGGAAGCGCGGCCGGGCGTTCGTCGCCGAGCTGACCCCGGCTTCCAGGGGCGTGCTGCAGCACGCCGCGCAGGGGCCGGACGGGCCGCCCGAGAAGCTGCGACGGGTCTTCGAGCACGGGCTGAAACCGGCGGGCGCCACCGAGGAGGAGGTGCCGGAGGTGCTGCGGGCGGCCGGACTGACCACGCTGGACAGCGGTGACACGGCGCTGCCGCAGACCGAGTACCTGCCCGACGGAACCCGGATCGACCTGCCGGCGCGGTGGTTCGTCCTGGCCGCCCGCTGATCCGGGGCGCGCACCGGCCCGGAGGGCTGCCCCGCCCGGAACGCGGGGCAGCCCTCCGGAGTCCGTCCGCGGGCGGACGCGTCGTTCACGGCATCAGCCGCGGTCTCCGTTTCGCCGCGACGTCCTCGACCCAGCCGAGGAGCACGACGGCCGCGGCGACGAGGACCCAGGCGACGCCGAACTGCAGCCACGTGCTGGCGAGCGGCAGATACCGTTCGAACGCGGGCACGTTCCACATGAGGTCGATCAGCGGCACGCTCGCCATCAGTGCGACCTCGTGCCACAGATAGACCGTCACGGCACGGGCGTTGAACACCTTCACCACCCGCGCCGCCAACGGGTGGCGGCCCAGCCATGCGCAGGCGGGCCGGAACCGAAGGAGCAGCAGGACGAAGCCCGCGGACCACAGCGCCTGGGCGAGCGGGATGTCGTCGAGGTCGTACGACCCGTCGACGCGGTGGTGCAGCGCCCACCAGCCTCCGGCCGCCAGCAGGACCGGTGCCACGGCGACGACCTGGCCGGGACGCAGCCGGTCGAGCACCCCGTCGCGGTGGGCGAAGCCGAGCAGCCAGCAGAACAGGAAGACCGACACGTCGCTGACCGCACTCCCCAGCCGCCCGTCCGGGCCCCCGCCCAGTGCGGTCAGCGCCAGGACCGGGACGAGGGAGAGGACGAGCACCGGAACCGGAGCGAGCCGGAAGACCCGGAGCAGCGCCGGTGACAGGAGCACGAACCAGAGGTACGTCCGCAGGTACCACAGCACCGCCCAGGCCTGCTCGCCCCACGCGTTGCCCGGTGGATCACCGACCGGCAGCACCCAGTACAGGACGTCGGCTCCGGGTACCCAGCCGTGCAGCAGCATCGCCACGCCGATCACCGGGCCGAACACCCACAGCGGGATCAGCAGCCTGCGCAGCCGTCCCCGGATCACCTGCCGGGCCGGCCGTTCCAGGGAACGCGCCATGAGCGAACCTGCGAGCGCGAACATCACCCCCATCGACGGGAACACGAGCCCCAGCCACTGCCATTCGAAGGTGTGGTAGGTGACGACACGGACCAGAGCGAAGGCCCGCAACACGTCGAACCAGCGGTCACGTCCGACGTCACCGGGCCCGGCGGCAGGATCCGTACGAGCGGCGGCCGGCGGCGCCCCCCGCCGGTGCGCACCTGCCATCAGCGGCTCTCCGCACCGGACGTGGGGGCGCCGACCACGCCGGTGCGTTTCAGCTTCTGCCAGCGCAGCCGGCCACCGGTCGCCGCGGTGACACACGAGTGGATGAGCACCAGGTACATCAACTGCCGGTACGCCAACTGCTGGAAGGGCAGCATCAGCAGATACCGGTACTTCTCCCGGTCGAGGCGGAACGCGTAGGCCGCGCAGACGAGTTGCACCAACAGCACTGCCAGCCAGGCCAGCAGCGACGCACTGAAGTCCACGAAGAGCATCGCGTAGAGGGTGAACACGTCGATCAGCGGGGCGAAGAGGGGGGTGACGATCTGGAAGAGGACCACCAAGGGCATCCCGACGCGGCCGAATCGGCCCGACGGCCCGCGGTCCGTCACGGACCGCCGGTGCTTCCACAGTGCCTGCATGGTGCCGTAGCTCCAGCGGTAGCGCTGCCGCCACAACTGTCCCAGGGAAGCGGGGGCCTCGGTCCACGCGCGGGCGTGCTCTGCGTAGACGACGCGCCAGCCGGCCCGGTGCAGGGCGATCGTGATGTCGGTGTCCTCGGCGAGCGTGTCCTCGCTCATGCCGCCCACTTCCAGCACCGCCGTACGGCGGAACCCGCCGATCGCACCCGGGATGGTGGGCATGCACCCCAGCAGGTCGTACATCCGGCGGTCGAGGTTGAATCCCATCACGTACTCGATGTGCTGCCAGGCACCGATCATCGTGTTTCGGTTGCCGACCTTTGCGTTGCCGGCGACCGCTCCGACCCCCGGGTCACCGAAGGGCTGCACGAGCCGGTGCACGGTGTCGGGTTCGAAGACGGTGTCGCCGTCCATCATCACGACGATGTCGTGACGCGCCTGCCGCACACCGTTGTTGAGCGCGGCCGACTTGCCGGCGTTCTCCTGGCGTACGACCCGGAGGTTGGGGAGCCCCAGGGACTCGGCGATCTCCGGGGTCCCGTCGGTCGATCCGTCGTCGACGAGGATGATCTCGATCGGATGGGTGCTGGACGCCAGCGAGTTGAGCGTGTGGGCGATGCACTCCTTCTCGTTGTACGCGGGCACGATCACACTCACCGGGTCGGTGACCGCGGGCCCCCATGCGAACCGGCGTCTGTTGCGCTTCCGGTAGTGGCGGCGGGCGAGGACGAGCATCAGCCCGAACCGTCCCAGCACGGCGACCCCGACGACGGTGAGTGCCGCGGCGAGTACGGGAACGGTCCACTCGGCGACCGCGACGGCCGCGAGCAGTGCCCGGCCCTCCCAGAGGGTGGTGGCGTCGGCCTTGCGGTGCGCGGCCTGCTCGGGATCGGAGCCGGCCGCCGAGGCGGCGGCCGGCGGACCGGCGGCCCGCCCGGCCTGTTCCTGCCCGTCCTGCCCGTCCTGGCCTTCCTGCCCGGACTGCGCCTGTGCCCGGTCGTCCTGCTGCTGGGCGCCGCTGACCGTGGTGAAGGTGTAGCCCTTCGCCTTCATCTTCTTGATGTACCGGGGCAGCGCCTCAAGGGTCTGCTCACGGTCGCCGCCCGAGTCGTGGAAGAGCACGGAGGCACCTTTGCCGCTCTTCGGGGTGGCCAGGTCGATGATCCTGTCGACGCCCGGCTGCTGCCAGTCCTCGCTGTCGGTGTCGATGAACACGCTGGTGTAGCCCAGCGCGCCGAGCTTCTTGTAGACGGGCCAGCTGTAGTTGTCGATGGCGTCGTTCGTCGACGAGTACGGGGCGCGGAACAGCGTCGTGGTGATGCCGGCGGCCCCGGCCAGAGCAAGCTGCGTCTGGGCGATCTCACGCGTGATGCGGGAGGTGCTCTGATAGGAGAGGTCGACGTGCGTGAAGGTGTGGACGCCCACCTCGTTGCCGTTGTCGACCACCTTGCGCACGATGCCCGGATAGCGCGAGATCATGGAGCCCACCAGGAAGAACGTGCCCGGGACGTCGTTGTCGTCCAGGATGTCGAGCACCTTGCCGGTCCACTCGGGATCGGGCCCGTCGTCGAAGGTCAGCACGATCGTCTTGTCGGGCACCGACTGTGTGCGGGCCGTGCCGCCCCGGAAGCTGAGCAGGGGGCCGCCGTCCAGGACGCTGTCAGGGACCTTGCTCGCACTCGCGTCGGAGCGGATCCGCTGGTCGTTGCCGACCTCGGCCCGCAGATACCCGTCGAGCAGCATCACGGAGACGAGGCCCAGGAGCAGCAGAAGGGCGATCACCACCCGGGGCCCCGGTATCGCCTGGGGGCGGGAGCGCCCGGTCCGGCTCATCGGGCCGTGCCGGTGCTCGGCGGGGCGTATGCGCTGTCGCCGCCGGGGGGCCCGCCGTCGCCGGGGCCGCCCTGGGCGTCGGACGTTCCGTCGAAGGGGAGCAGCGTCGAGGGCGACAGGGAGATCCCGCCCATGAAGGCAAGGGCCAGAACGGCGGTGTACCCGACGCAGGCGACACCCAGCGCGGCACCGGCCCGGCGCAGCAGCCGGGCGCGCCTGCCCGAGCTGTCCACGAAGACGGGCCCCTCCTGCGCCGCGGGCAGGGAGGGGCGCGCGTGTTTGCGGCGTCGGCCACGCACGGCCGGATCTGTCTCGACAGGGGTATCGGAATGCATTTGCGTATGTTGACCAACGGCCATGTGCGAAGTCTGGGGCTTTGCTGGCCGGACGCTGTGGATCCGTGCTTCACCTGTCGGTGGGCTGAGAATACGGGAGCTGCGAGCGGGCGCCTGGTGCCGTCGCCGAGCATCCAACTGTCGCTAGATAGAGCAAGGTTGGCATCAACGGTGCGGGGCGTGGTGCTGTCCTGCCATGAATTCGCTGTGAGGGCGGAGCGGGTCAGGTGTGAGAGGTTCTGGGTGTTCCAGTCCTTCTGTGTCGCGTTTTCGGGACACCCTTTACCGAAAGCAGGTGCAAACAGCATGCGTACGTCACCGTCCCGGGCGGCCGTGGCCGGCGCCGGCCTCGCCGCACTTCTCCTCGCCTGCTCCGCCTGCGCGACCGGCACCGCGGCGGACCAGGGGGCTGTGTCGGGCCCCCGCCCGGCCGCCAGTGCGTCAGCCCCGGCGGCCACCGCGTACACCCCGTACGTGAGTGCGACGACCTCCTCCGGCACGGACGCGGCGGGTTCCCCCGACACGTACAACCTCGCTTTCGTGGTCGCCGACGGAGATGCCTGCACCCCGCTCTGGGGCGGCAGCGCGGCGGTCACCGACGCCGCCGTGGTCTCCCGCGTGGCCGCGCTCACCGCGTCCGGCGCGGACGTCCGGGTCTCCTTCGGCGGCGCGGCGGGTACCGAGGCGGCGCTCGCCTGCGACAGCGCGCAGGAACTCGCCGACGCGTACGGGAAGGTGCTCGACGCGGTCGGCGCGACCAAGGCGGACTTCGACATCGAGGGCGACGCGCTCACCGACACCGCGTCGGCCACCCGCCGCAACGAGGCCCTGCGGCTGCTCCAGCAGGAGCGCGATCTGGACGTCACGTACACCCTGCCGGTCATGCCCGACGGCCTGGAGTCGAGCGGCACGGCCGTCCTGGACGATGCGGTGGCCCAGGGCGTCGAGGTCTCGGCGGTGAACATCATGGCGATGAACTACAGCCCGTCCCACGACGGCGACATGAGCGACTACGCGGAGCAGGCCGCCTCCGCGGCGCACGACCAGGTCGCGGACGCGTTCGGGCTGTCGGACGACAAGGCCTGGCAGGCCCTGCACATCACCGTCATGATCGGTGTCAACGACGTGGCGGGGGAGACCTTCACCCTCGCCGACGCGGCGTCCCTGCGCTCATTCGCCCGGAGTGAGGGCGTCGGCGCCCTCTCCCTGTGGTCGGCCTTCCGCGACCGGCCGTGCACGGACGAGGACACGTCGAAGGCGAGCGACAGCTGCAGCGGCGTCGAGCAGGAGGACGGGGCGTTCGCCGAGGCGCTGAGTGGCTGACGGCCGCGGGTCAGTGTCCGGTCCCCTCCCGTACGAGCGCCATCAGGGCCCGCGCCCCCGGGCTCATCGCCTGCGCGGCCGGAAGCACCACGACGCTCTCGTAGTACGGCTGGTCCGCCCCGTCGAGCTGCACCGCCACCAGACCCCGGGCCTCTGGCTTGCGGGAGAAGTGGTGCGGCACCACGGCGATCCCGAGCCCCTCGTGAACCAGCTCCAGCAGGCTGTGCACGTCATTGACCTCCAGCGCCACCGTGCGGCGAACCCGCGCGGCCGCGAACGCCTCGTCGGCCGCCCGGCGCGGACCGAAGTCCGGATGGAAGTCGATGAACGCCTCGCCCGGAAGCTCGTCCCACCCGACCCGGTCCGCCGAGGCCAGCCGGTGCCCGGGCGAGCACAGCAGGACCATGGGCTCACGGGCCAGCGGGACCAGCTCGCCGCGCCACTCCACGGGGGAGACCGTGGCGGCGAAGGCGATGTCGAGCCGCCCGCCGGCCACCCCGTCCACCAGGTTCGTCGTCCCCTCCTGGCGGAGCCGGATCTCCATGTGGGGGTGGGCGCGGTGGAAGGCGGCGAGCAGCCGCGGGAGGCTCACCCCGGCCACGCACTGCTCCACGCCCACTGACAGGGTGCCGCGCAGCAGCCCCCGTACCGCGTCGACGGCGTCCTTCGCCGCCCGTGCGCCCGCCAGGGTGCGTTCGGCCTCCACCAGCAGGGCGCGCCCGGCCTCGGTCAGCCGCACGCTGCGGGTGGTCCGGCTGAACAGCGGGGTCCGCAGCTCCTGCTCCAGAGCCCGGACGGACGCGGAGAGGCCGGACTGCGACACGGCGACGCGCTCGGCGGCCCGGGTGAAATGCTGCTCCTGGGCGACGGCGACGAAATGTTCCAGCTGGCGCAACTCCATGATTGAGAAATATAGGTGCTGAATCCCAGCGGAATCTCCTGTTGGACTGCTGGATCGTTGTGAGCGAGCCTGGAGCCCGCACCTCTCCCGGGGCGGAGCCGCGCGGCCCCCCCCGGGTGAACCGGAACGATCTCTCCTGTGGAGTCCCGCATGTACATCCCGTCCGCCGGCCGCTACCGGGACATGCCGTACCGGCGCACCGGGCGCAGCGGTCTGAAGCTGCCCGCCCTCTCGCTCGGTCTGTGGCACAACTTCGGTGGTGACCGGACTCCGGAGTCCCAGGGGCAGATCCTCCGCCGGGCGTTCGACCTCGGGATCACCCACTTCGACCTGGCGAACAACTACGGCCCCCCGCCGGGCTCCGCCGAGACCGCGATGGGCCGCGCCCTCGGGACGGACTTCGCCCGGCACCGCGACGAGATCATCGTGTCCACCAAGGCCGGCTATCTGATGTGGGACGGTCCGTACGGGGAGTGGGGCTCGCGCAAGAACCTCCTCTCCTCGCTGGACCGGAGCCTCACCCGCCTCGGCCTCGACTACGTCGACATCTTCTACTCCCACCGGCCCGACCCGGAGACCCCGCTCGAAGAGACGATGGGGGCCCTCCACTCGGCGGTCCAGCAGGGCAAGGCCCTCTATGTGGGCATCTCCAACTACTCGGCCGAGCAGACGAGGGAGGCCGCCCGGATCCTGAATGACCTCGGCACCCCGCTGCTCATCCACCAGCCGCACTACTCGATGCTGGACCGCTGGGTCGAGGACGGCCTGCTCACGGCGCTGGACGAGCTGGGTGTCGGCTCGATCGCCTATTCGCCGCTGCAGCAGGGCATCCTCTCCGACCGCTACCTCCGCGGCATTCCCGAGGGCTCGCGGGCCGCGGGCAGCAGTCCCTTCCTGTCGGCCGCGGCGGTCACCCCCGAGCTGGTCGGCCGGCTCCGCGAACTGGACCGACTGGCCTCCGAGCGCGGCCAGTCGCTGGCCCAGATGGCGCTGGCCTGGGTGCTGCGCGGCGGCCGGGTCACCTCCGCGGTGGTCGGGGCGAGCAGTGTCGCCCAGCTGGAGAACAGCGTCGAGGCGATCCGAAACCTCGAGTTCGGTGACGAGGAACTCGCCAGGATCGAGGGGCTGTTGAAGGGCGCCGAGCGCCGCTGAACCACGAAGAGGCCGGCGCCCCCGTTCGCGGGGCGCCGGCCTCTTCGCGCGTAGGGGAGTCGCGCCGTCGAGGCGGTCGCACCCGAGCCCGGTCCCGGTCAGGTCACCATCGACGTCGCCTGCGCGGGAGAGAGCGTGCTGGTGCAGGGTGCGGCCGGCGGGGTCGGCACGGTGGCCGGGCAACTGGCCCGGATCGCGGGTGCCGGGGCCGTGTACGGGGTGGTGTCCTCCGCCGCGAAGGCCGAATACGCACTCGCCCACGGTTACGACGAGGTGTTCGTCGGCGACACCCTCCCGGACGAGGCCCGCCGCGCCACCGGCGGCCGGCGCGTGGACCTGGTGCCCGACCCGGTCGGCGGGGACACCCTGCGGCGCGCCATCGACGCGCTCGCCGTTTCGGGCGGCTCGTCTCCTTCGGCAACGCGGGCGGCGCACGGCCCTGGAGCGTCGGGCAGGGCGAGCTGTACCCGGGGAGCAGATCGGTGGCCGGATTCACCATCCTGGAACTGGCCGCAAACGCCCCAGAGATCCTGCGTACCGTCGCGGAGCGCGCCTTCCGTACCGTGACCGACGGGCACGTTGACCTTCCGGTGACGGCCGAGTCCGCCCTGGCGGCCGAGTCCGGTGCGCACCTGCTGATGGAGGGGCGTACGTCGACCGGCAAGCTGGTCCTGCGCATCGACGGCTGAACGATGCCGTCCTGCGCCTCGACCCCCTGCTCACGGCCCCCGGAAGGTGCACGTACATGAAGATTCTGGTTGTGGGAGCAGGAGCCACCGGCGGTTACTTCGGCGCCCGTCTCGCGCAGGCGGGCAAGGACGTCACCTTCCTGGTCCGCCCGCGCCGCGCCGCCGCCCTCCGTGACCGGGGCCTGCGCATCACCGGCCTGGGGGAGGAGGAGGTGCTCACGCCCCGGCTCGTCACCGCCGACCGGCTCTCCGGCCCCCATGACCTGGTGCTGCTCTCGGTGAAGGCCACTGCCCTGGAGGGGGCCCTCGACGACATCGCACCGGCCGTCGGGCCGACGACCGCGATCGTTCCCCTGCTCAACGGCATGGCGCACCTGTCGCGGCTCAACGACCGGTTCGGTGAGAAGGCGGTGCTGGGCGGCGTCGCCAGGATCATCACCACGCTGAACGCCGAAGGGGACATCGTGCGCCTCGCCCCGGTAGCCAGTCTGACGATCGGGGAGCAACAGGGCGGCACGTCCCGGCGGGTGGAGGCGATCGCCGCCGTCCTCACCGACGCGGGCATCGACACCTACCGGCCCCAGGACATCCTTGCGGCGATGTGGAGCAAGTGGGTGTTCATCAGCACCCTGGCAGGGCTGACCTGCCTGATGCGCGGCACCGTCGGCGACGTCCGTGCCGTGCCCGGCGGACGGGCATTCGTGACCGCGCTCCTGGCCGAGTGCGCCGCCGTGGCGGCCGCCGCGGGCCACCCCGTGCGGGCGAAGGAACTCGACGCGGTGGCCGAGATGCTGACCACGGAGGGGTCACCCCTCACCGCCTCGCTGTACCGCGACGTCACCCAGGGCGCCCCGACCGAGGCCGAGCAGGTCTTCGGTGACCTGGCCGACCGGGCCCGGGGCCTGTCCGTCGACACGCCGCTGCTCGACCTCGTCACGCTGAACCTGCGCGTCCACGAACACCGCACCGCAACGGCCGGCTGAGAATCCCGGGGCCGGTGCGCCCGGGACCGCGGCCCTTCAGTGGAATGGACCTCTGGAGGCCGGGGCCGCCCTGGCCTGCACGTTCATCGGCGCGTACCGTGTGTCGGCATGAAGATCCTCGTCAGCGCCGACATGGAAGGCGCCACCGGCGTGACCTGGCCGGCCGATGTGCTGCCCGGCACACCCCAGTGGGAGCGATGCCGCTCCCTGTTCACCTCCGACGTCAACGCGGCCGCCCTCGGCTTCTATGACGGGGGCGCCGACGAGGTGCTCGTCAACGAGGCCCACTGGACCATGCGCAACCTACTGCTGGAGCAGCTCGACGACCGGGTCCAGATGATCACCGGCAGGCACAAGTCGCTCAGCATGGTGGAGGGCATCCAGCACGGCGACGTCGACGCCGTCGCCTTCATCGGCTACCACACGGGCGCCGGCACGGAGGGCGTCCTGGCCCACACCTTTCTGGCCAACTCCATCACCGGCGTATGGGTGAACGGGGTCAGGGCCAGCGAAGGGCTGCTCAACGCCCATGTGGCCGCGGAGTACGGCGTCCCCGTCGTCCTCGTCACCGGTGACGACCTGACCTGCGTGGACGCCAAGGGCTACGCCCCCGACGCGCAGACGGTCGCCGTCAAGGACTACGTGTCGCGGTACGCCGCGGTCTGCCGCACCCCCACCCGTACCGCCGCCGACATCCGTGCGGCGGCCAAGGAAGCGGCCGGGCTCGCCGGGCGGTACACACCGGTCGAGGGCGGCCCGTTCACCGTGGAGCTGGAGTTCGACGCCGAGCACCTGGCCGCAGCGGCCACGGTCGTGCCCGGAGTGGCGCCCTCCGGTGAGAGGCGTGTCGCCTACACGAGCGCGACGATGTACGAAGGTATCCGCACGTTCAAGGCGGTGACGACCATCGTGTCGTCCGCCGTGGAGGAACAGTATGGCTGAGGCGAGCACCCCCAAGGACAGCGTCGACGCCCTCGCGCTCGACGAAGCGGTGACGTTCACCTCCGAACTGATCCGCATCGACACCACCAACCGGGGCGGCGGCGACTGCCGCGAACGCCCCGCCGCCGAGTACGTCGCCGAGCGGCTGGCCGCCGCCGGCCTCGAACCGACGCTCCTGGAGCGCACCCCCGGCCGTACGAACGTGGTCGCCCGGATCCCGGGCACCGACCCGTCAGCGGACGCGCTCCTGGTCCACGGCCACCTGGACGTGGTGCCCGCCGAAGCCGACGACTGGACCGTGCACCCCTTCTCCGGCGAGGTGCGCGACGGGGTCGTCTGGGGACGCGGCGCCATCGACATGAAGAACATGGACGCGATGGTCCTCGCCGTCGTCCGGTTCTGGGCCAGGGCCGGCATCCGCCCCCGCCGCGACATCGTGATCGCGTACACCGCCGACGAGGAGGCCAGCGCCGACGACGGCTCCGGCTTCCTCGCCGACCGGCACGCCGCCCTCTTCGAGGGGTGTACGGAGGGCATCAGCGAGTCGGGCGCCTTCACCTTCCACGCCGGACCGAACCTGCCGCTCTACCCCATCGCGGCGGGCGAGCGCGGTACCGGCTGGCTCAAGCTCACCGCCCACGGCAAGGCGGGGCACGGCTCCAAGGTCAACCGCGCGAACGCGGTCAGCATGCTCGCAGCGGCCGTCGCCCGGATCGGCGCGCACGAGTGGCCGGTCCGCCTCACCCCCACGGTCCGCGCCGCGCTCACCGAGATCGCCGCACTGCACGGCATCCACCCCGACCTCGACGCCCCCGGCTTCGACGTGGACGAACTCCTCGGCAAGATCGGACCGGCCGCCGACCTCGTCGCGCCGACCATCCGGAACAGTTCCAACCCGACGATGCTGGAAGCCGGTTACAAGGTCAACGTGATCCCGGGTCACGCCAGCGCCTTCATCGACGGCCGGATGGTGCCCGGCGGTGAGGACGAGTTCCGTACCACCCTCGACCGGCTGACCGGCCCCTCCGTCGAGTGGGAGTTCCACCACCGCGAGGTGCCCCTGCAGGCGCCGGTCGACTCGCCCACCTACGCCAAGCTCCGCGCCGCGGTGGAGCGGTTCGACCCGGACGGCCATGTCGTTCCGTACAGCATGTCCGGGGGAACCGACGCCAAGCAGTTCTCCCGGCTCGGTATCACCGGCTACGGCTTCTCACCGCTGAAGCTGCCCGTCGGCTTCGACTACCAGGCCCTCTTCCACGGCGTGGACGAGCGTGTCCCCGTGGAGGCGCTGCACTTCGGCGTCCGGGTCCTGGACCACTATCTGCGCACCGCCTGAACCCTCGGGGGAATTGATCATGGTATCCACTGAGGTCCACGGAAGCTGGCCGTCACCGATCGACGCCGCGCTGGCCGCGTCCCACGACGGCCGCCCCGAGTACGTCGGGGCGGTCGGCGACGAGCTGTGGTGGACGGAGCCCCGGCCGGCCGAGGCCGGCCGGCGCGCGCTGGTCCGCCGGCTGGCGGACGGCATCACGTCGGAGCTGCCCGCGCCGTGGAACGCCCGCAGCCGTGTCATCGAGTACGGCGGAAGGCCCTGGGCCGGCACCGAACGTGCCGAGGGCGGCCCGCTGGTCGTGTTCGTCCACTTCGACGACCAGCGGCTGTACGCCTACGCACCCGACGGAGCCCATGAGCCGTGGCCGCTCACCCCCGTCTCCGCCGTCGGCGAAGGACTGCGCTGGGCCGACCCGCGGCTGCACCCGGACCGGGGTGCGGCGGGCGAGGTCTGGTGCGTCCTGGAGGAGTTCACCGGTGAGGCGCCCACCGAACTGCGCCGGGTGATCGCCGCCGTGCCGCTGGACGGATCGGCGGCCGACGACCGGTCCGCGGTACGCGAACTCTCCGACGACCGGCACCGGTTCGTCACCGGCCCCGAGGTCTCGCCCGACGGGCGGAGCGCGGCCTGGATCGCCTGGGACCATCCGCGGATGCCGTGGGACGGCACCGAGGTGATGCTCGCCGACATCGGTGAGGACGGCACGTTCCACGACGCCCGGAGCGTCGTGGGCGGCCCGGAGGAATCCGTACCGCAGGTCCGGTGGACCGCCGACGGGCAGCTGCTGTTCGCCGGCGACCGCAGTGGCTGGTGGAACCTCTACCGCGTCGATCCGCACCGGGGCGCGGTCGAACTCTGCCCCCGTGAGGAGGAGTTCGCCGGTCCGCTGTGGAAGATCGGCCTCAACTGGTTCTGCCCGCTGGACAACGGGCTGATCGCCGCCCTCCACGGCAAGGGGTCCACCACGCTCGGCATCCTCGACCCGGAGACGGGCGAACTCGTCGACATCGCCGGGCCCTGGACCGAATGGGCCGAGACCCTCGCCGTCCAGGGCAGCCGGGTCATCGGTATCGCGGCGAGTCCGCACAGCGCCTACGAGATCGTGGAGCTGGACACGGCGACCGGGCACACCCGGATCATCGGTGCACCGCACGAGGACGCGGTCGACCCGGCGTACTACCCCGAGCCCGTCGCCCGCACCTTCACCGGGCCCGGCGGCCGCGAGATCCACGCCCAGGTCTACCCGCCGCACAGCCCCGACCGCACCGGGCCGGAGGGCGAGCTGCCGCCCTACGTGATGTGGGCCCACGGCGGCCCGACCGGTCACGCCCCACTCGTACTGGACCTGGAGATCGCCTACTTCACCTCGCGCGGCATCGGCGTCGCCGAGGTCAACTACGGCGGCTCCACCGGCTACGGCCGGTCCTACCGCAACCGGCTGCGCGAGCAGTGGGGCGTCGTCGACGTGGAGGACTGCGCGGCCGTCGCCGGGGCGCTCGCCGCCGAGGGCACGGCCGACCCTCGACGGCTCGCCATCCGCGGCGGCAGTGCCGGGGGATGGACCACCGCCGCTTCGCTGACCGGGACCGACGTCTACGCCTGCGGCACGATCATCTACCCCATCCTGGACCTGACCGGCTGGGGTACCGGCGAGACCCACGACTTCGAATCGCAGTACCTGGAGTCGCTGGTCGGCCCGATCGCCGAGGTCCCCGACCGCTACCGCGACAGGTCGCCGATCAATCGCACCGACGGGCTCACCACCCCCTTCCTGCTCCTCCAGGGGGAGGACGACCCGATCTGCCCGCCCGTGCAGTGCGAGCGCTTCCTGGCCACGGTCGAGGGGCGCGGCATTCCGCACGCCTATCTCACCTACCCGGGCGAGGGGCACGGATTCCGGCGCGCCGAGACCATGATCAGCGCGCTGGAGGCCGAACTCTCCCTGTACGTGCAGACCTTCGGGATCGACCGCACCGACGTGCCGCGGCTGGAGCTGAAGAAGTGACGGCCGAGGATCTGACGATTGCATCAGTGACGGATGAACCGGCGACGGCTGAACCGGTGACGGACGAACGGGCGGACCTCGCCCCGCTGACCCGCCCGGCCCGGCTGCGCGCGGGCTCCAGGGTCGCCGTGGTGTCCCCGAGCGGACCGGTGCCCGCCGAGCGGCTGGAGGCCGGCCTCGACCTCCTGCGCGGCTGGGGGCTCGAACCGGTCGTGATGCCGCATGTGCTGGACGTGCACCCGGAGTTGGACTACCTCGCCGGCGCGGACGAGGCGCGGGCCCGTGACCTCCAGGACGCCTGGTGCGATCCGTCGGTCGACGCGGTGATCTGCGCCCGCGGCGGCTACGGGGTGCATCGCATGGTCGATCTCGTGGACTGGACGGCCTTGCGGGCCGCCGGGCCCAAGGTGTTCGTCGGATACAGCGACATCACCGTGCTCCACGAGGCGTTCGCCCTGCGGACGGGGCTCGCCACGCTGCACGGTCCGATGGTGGGTACGGAGACCTTCCTGAAGGACCGGCGGACACAGGAGTCCCTGCGCGCCACCCTGTTCGAGCCCGAGACGGTGATGACGCTGGGGCTCGACGACGCGAGGGCGCTGGTGCCCGGGCGGGCCCGGGGCATCACGTACGGCGGCTGTGTGAGCCTGCTCGCCGCCGACCTCGCCACCCCGCAGGCCCGCAGGTCTGCCCGGGGCGGTCTGCTCGTCATCGAGGACACCACGGAGGACCCGTACGGCATCGACCGGATCCTCACCCAGTTGCTGCGGGCCGGGGCGTTCGACGGCGTAGCCGGAGTGGTCTGTGGTTCCTGGGCGGGATGCGGACCGTACGAGCGGGTACGGGCGGTGCTCGCCGACCGGCTCGGCCCGCTGGGCGTCCCCGTCGTCGAGGAGCTCGGCTTCGGGCACGGCCCCACGGGGCTGACGATTCCGCTCGGGGTGCCTGCCGTTCTGGACGCACCGGCGGACGGCAGTCCGGCCACGCTCACGGTCGAGGTGCCGGCGCTGGTCTGAACGGACGGAGCTCGGCGAAGGCCCCCGCCACCCCGGGGGGGGCGCCGCGGCAGCCGGGGATGGAAGATCAAAACACAAAAAAACACGCACCACACCAGTGCTAGCCGTTGGGG
>NZ_JBEOVJ010000064.1:0-49879 GCF_040295435.1 Streptomyces sp. NPDC002809 | reverse complement strand
TCTTCCTCTCGCCCCACCACCTTCCCCCCGCCCCCCCCCCCCCCCTCACCCTCTAACCTTCATCCCCGGTGGCCGCGCCCCCACCGCCCCGCGCCCACGGTCGCACACATGTGGGTACCGAACGGGGCGCCGGGACAGGCGCCCCGTTCGGCAGAACCGCTCGCGCCTGCCCGGAGCCGACTCCCGGGCAGGCGCGCTTCATGACTCCGGCCAATGTATTCCGGACAGAGTTGCGCTTCCCTCACCAGAATCTAGACGACCGTACTAGACTAGCGTCTATCGCAGCATCGGGCAGCTGCCCTCATGAGCCGATGCGCGAGGCAGACCCGGTCGGCGCCCGCAGACGGACCGATCCGACAGACATCCCACCCCCCGCCCCGCGCACACGGTCACGCCTCCTCCTCATGGTTGGCCGTCACCAGCCGGCTATCGACAACGGAGGCCAGAGTGCCGGTACGACCAGAGCACGGCGTCACCTCACGCGTCACCGAGGACGGGTACCTCGAATTCCTCACCACGGCGGACGGCACCAGCTACCGGTGCAGCCCCGTCGCCGCAGCCATGTGGATCGCTTTGCGCCAGCACAACGGCCAACTCGTCCCGGCGGCCGAGATGCTGGCCGAGCTCTGGTGTACGGACCCGGAGAACACCCGTACCGATATGGACATCTGGGTGAGCGAACTACGGGACGCCGGCCTGGTCCGCGACGAGCCCTGAGCGGGCGGCGGCACCACACCTGCCGGGGCGGCGCGAC
The DNA here is from genome assembly GCF_040295435.1 of Streptomyces sp. NPDC002809. Lineage (NCBI taxonomy): Bacteria > Bacillati > Actinomycetota > Actinomycetes > Kitasatosporales > Streptomycetaceae > Streptomyces > Streptomyces sp. NPDC002809. The sequence goes on along the minus strand of NZ_JBEOVJ010000064.1, from coordinate 49,125 downwards.
ACCCACCGGGCCGGCGCGGCATCCGCCCGGACGGCGGCGCGGCACCCGCCCCCGTCCGGGCACCCGGTCACCCCTCGATCTCCATCAGACAGCCGGGCCCGAACCCACGGCAGCGCCCTGGTGCAGCACCAGAATGGCCCGCATCGCCTCGGCCAGGTCGCGCCCGGAGGGCGCGGTCTCCGGCGAGAACAGCCAGAGCGACATCACCCCGTTGAGCAACGCGGCGTAGAACCGGCCGAGGGTGACCGCCATCTGCTCGTCGACCTCGCTCTCGTCCACGCCGTGGAAGAGCGCCACGAGCGCCGACCAGCCGAACGGCTGCGCCTTGGAGAGCCCCTGCCGCATCTGCGGCAGGTTCTCCGCATGCACGGCGACCTCCACGCTCAGCGCCCACAGGGGTTTGCGCTCAGGGAAGATCTCGACGATGCGGTTCCAGACCATCTCGAAGCGCTCGATCGTGGACTCCGCGGATTCGAGGTCGGCCCCGATCGCGGTGTCCGGCCCGAACTCGTCCGCCCACTCCTGCATCGCCTGGACGTAGGCCTGCACCAACAGCGCGTCCTTGGAACCGTAGTGGTAGCCGATGGACGCCAGAGCGGTGCCGGATGCCGCCACGATGTCCCGCGCGCTCGTACGGGCGAACCCCTTCTCCAGCAGACAGCGCTTCGCGCCTTCCAGGAGATCTTCACGGTGACCCACAGCACCACCCTTGACTCGAAGCTGTCGGGGCATCTTAGACCGACCGAACTCCGGTGGAACTGCGAAGTGTTGACCTGGCCGCCGAACACAACGGCGCCTCGCCGAGCGTGCAACTTGTGGCCACTAGAGGATACGCCGAGCGTGCGCCACACTCATAGGCGTGTAGCGTACGCACACGCGTTCCATATACGCCACACGTGTTCCATCAGGGCATTTCCCAATGCTCGGGACAAGACAATCTGCAGCGTGGGCCTCGGGGGACAGAGTGGAATTTGCCGAAAGAGAGCCAGAAGTCCAGATACTGCGCACCGCGCTCGGTGAGAGCCGGGGCGGCGCAGCCCGCATCGTCCTCATCGAGGGCGCTGCCGGATGCGGCAAGAGTGAGCTCGTCGACACTCTCGCCGAATGGACCGAAGCGGGCGACGACCTGTCCTTGCGGGCGTTCGGCTCACCGACCGAACGGGAGCTGCCGCTCGGCCTGATGCGACAGCTGACCGGAGACGCACCGGCCGGCGCGCTCCCCGAGGTCTCCACAGCACCGGACGGCCAGCCGCAGGTCAGCGCGATGCGGGAGTTCCAGGCGGCGCTGGAGCGGCTGAGCGCCGCCACGCCCCTCGTCATCTCCGTCGACGACGTGCACCACGCGGACAGCGCCTCCCTGCGCTACCTCCAGCACATCGTCCGGCACTGCCGCTCCACCAGGATGCTGCTCGTACTCACGACTCCCCTGCACCAGGACGGCCAGGACGCCTCCTTCGGTACGGAGTTGCTCCGCAGCCGCAACGTGCGGCGCATCCGGCTGCGGAGGCTGAGCCCCGAGGGATGCCGGCGCGTCGCGGCCGGCTCCCACGGCCCCACACCTCGCGAGGCGCTCTCGGGTGAGCTGCACGCGATCAGCGGGGGCAACCCCTTGCTGCTGCGCGCCCTCCTGGAGGAGTACCGCTCCGCCCCGGCCGGCACGGACAGCTTCCTGCCCGAGCAGGGCGGGCTGTTCGGGCAGGCGGTCCTGACCTGTCTGCGGCACAACGGACCGCACATGCTGGACCTCGGGGCGGCGCTCGCGGTGCTGGGCGACGCCTACACGCCGGAACGGGCCGGCAGGCTCCTGGGCGTCCCGGCGTTCGCCGCCGCACAGTCGGTCGCCTCGCTCTCCGCTTCCGGGATTCTCGACGGTCACCGCTTCCCGCACCCGCACACCGAACGGGCGATCCTGGATCAGGTGCCGGCCGACCGACTGGCCGGTCTGCATCTGCGCACCGCCGAACTCCTGCATCTGGAAGGCGAATCCGTAACCGATGTCGCCAGGCATCTGCTCGCCGCCACCCACATGGGGGGCTCGCTCAACGCCGCCCCCTGGGCCGTGGACGTGCTGCGGGAGGCCGCCGAGGACCTGCTGACGCGCAGCGACCCCGCCCGAGCCACGGAAGCACTCGAGCTCGCCCACGAACTGAGCCTCGACGAGCAGCAGCGGGCCGACATCAAGACCCGGCTCGCGGCCGTCACCTGGCGGGTCAATCCGGGACGCGCGGAGAAGCACCTGTCCGCCCCGCTCGCGGTGCTCCGCTCCGGCCGACTGGCCGTGGAGCGTCTGGCACCGCTGGCCGGACTCCTCACCTCGCAGGGCCGCATCGCCGAGGCCGCCGAGGTGATGTCCATGATCCTCAGGGAGACCGTGGCGGGCGGCGCGGGCGGCCACGAGGGATCCGGACACGGACCCCGCCCGGACGAGATGCCGAGTGCGCCCGTCATGCGGATCGAGAATCCGCGGGGCCCGGGCGAGGGAAGGCCCTCGCCCGGCACCGAGGAGAGCGCGGAGGCCACGGTCGCCGAACGCTTCCTGCGCACGACCGTCCTCACCGACGAGACGCTGGAACCGGTCATGCGCGCCCTGCGGTCCCTCTCCTACTTCGGTCACCCCGAACGGGCCGCCGCCTGCTGCCGCGAGCTGATCGCCGAGGCCGAGCGGCAGAACGCCCCCGCGTGGCAGGCCCTGTTCTCCTCGGCGCTCGCGGCGGTGCTTCTGCGCCTGAGTGATCTGCACGCCGCCGAGGAGTACGCGCGCCGGGCGCTGGACTGCCTGCCCGAGCAGAGCAGCAGCGCGTTCATCGGGAGTCCGACGGCCACACTGATCCGGGCGCGCACCCTCATGGGCGACCACGCGACGGTGGCCCGCCAGCTCCACCAGCCCGTGGCGGACACGCTGTTCAAGAGCACCCACGGCCTGTCCTACCTGCGCGCCCGTGGCCTCTACCTCATGGCGACGCACCAACTCCACGCGGCGCTCGGCGACTTCCTGGAAGCGGGCCGGCTCGCCAAGAGCTGGGGCGTGGACCGGCCGGCGATTCTGCCCTGGCGCACGGACGCGGCCGACGTACTGTTCCGGCTCGGCGAGACGCAGCGGGCCAAGGCGCTCGTGGAGCAGCAGTTCGCCGATCCGGACGCGCGCAGGCCTTGGGTACGCGGTATCAGCTTGCGTCTACGCGCGGTGACTTCGGATCCGCGCCAGCAACTGGCCCTGCTCAATCAGTCGGTCGAGGAGCTGAGCCGTTCCGGCGACCGGGTGGAGCTGGCCCGTTCACTCGTCGCGCTGGGCCGTTCCCTGCGGGCGGTCTCCGAGCCCGCCCGTGCGGACGCGGTGCTCCGCAGGGCCTGGAACCTGGCCCGCGAGTGCGGTGCCGAGTCGCTGTGCGAGGAGATCTCCCCCGAGCTCGGCCCGGAGGACCGGATGCACCGGCGCAGCGCACCGGAGGAGTGCCGCTCCGAACTCGACACCAAGCTGAGCGACTCCGAGCGCCGGGTGGCCACCCTCGCGGCAAGCGGTTACACCAACCGCGAGGTCTCCCTGAAGCTGCACATCACCGTCAGCACCGTGGAGCAGCACCTCACGCGCGTCTACCGCAAGCTCAACATCACACGTCGGCAGGACCTTCCGGTGGACCTCCACCTCACGGTCTCCACAGCCGAAGCGGTCTGATCCGCCGCCGCGCTCCCCGCTGCGGCAGCTCCTGCCCCGCCCCGGACCCGCGCGGCTGCTGATGCCCGGGCCCGGGGACGGCGGGGCGACGTCACGGACGTTCTCGGAACGCCGGACCATGAGGCGCGGCCCCGCCCCACCCCACCCCGGCCCGGCCCGGCCGCGATCGCGCTGCGGGCCGAAGCGAGCGCACCGAAGCGAGCGCACGGGAATGCCGGGAAACCCTCTTCCCTTCATGCGGCATGCCCAAACGGTGTCACACTCTGAACACAAGTAAAGGGACAGTAAATGAAATGCATTAATTGAGTAAATACTGTTGGGTAAGCAACCCCCTCGGTTACGCTCGTGCCGACCAATCCTGCTCCGAATACTCTTGAGTAAATTCCGGACCAGGAGATTCCGCCCTGACTCAGCACCACCGAAACGACCCCGCCCGAGCCTCCTCGCGTTAATTTTTGCCAACCCTTCCGACGCTTTCCGTATCCCCTCCCGCCACTGCACGGACTTACCCTCGGATCACTCGTGAGCGAATTCACGCTCCATTTCTCTTCACGAAATCCAGATGCCCTAGAGTTGATGCCCAATGACCTGCGGGCAAAAGGGGGAGCAGCGAATGCCGGCAGCCAGAGGGTCCCGCTCGGTCGGGGAATGCACGCCACTGGACCACAGCGCATCGACGCAGGGATTCAGCGGGGAAGCGACCCGGTTCGAGCACGAGGACGTCGCCGAGAGCCTGAGCCTGAGTCCCGAGCAGTCGATCGGCGCGGAGCGGGTGCTGCGCCTCCTGGGCCTGATCCGGCCGGACGCCGCCGAGGACGAGCGCGTCGCCCCGGTGGACGCGGAGGAGACCGGGGCACAGCTGGCACGGGCGCTCGGAGCGCGGCTGCGCGACCGTCGCACGGGCCGCCCCCGTGACCACGAGGAGGGCCGGCCGGACCCGGCGGGGCCGCTCTCCATGGCCCCGCCACCGGCGGACGGTTCCGCCGGCATCACGGCCCTGCATACGCTGATCAGCCACATGAGCGCCCGCTGCCAGGAGGAACTCCTCCTGGTCCTGCCCAGCGGCGCTCGCCCCTGCCGGGACTTTCCGGCTGCCCGGACCATCGCCCTGGACCTGCTCGACCGCGGAGTGCGGGCCCGGCTGATCTACCAGCACGCCATACGCGGCGACCTGGTGACCCGGGCCCTGGTGCGGGAGCTGACCCAGCACGGGGCGGAGGTCAGGACCAGCGCCGAGCTGATCGATCCGCTCGTCGCCTTCGACCGTGAAGCGCTCGTTCTGCCCCACTCCCCGGGCTCGTCCCGGGGAGTGGGCATGACGACGGCGGCCGCGGTGCGGGACCCGGCGATGGTCGCGTTCGCCTGCGCCGCTTTCGAGAACCTTTGGAACACGTCAAGCCCGCTCATTCCCGACGCAAAGGATACTCCGCACACCATCGATGCCCTCAAGAAGTCGATAGTGCGCCTTATGGCGATGGGGCACAAAGACGAAATGGTGGCTCGACGGCTCGGCATATCGGTCCGCACATGCCGCCGGCATATTGCGGAAATCATGGATGCCCAGGGAGCGATCAGCCGCTTTCAAGCAGGTGTTCACCTGACCCGGGCGGGCCTCGTCGACGACCCCTTTCCACCGCTCCGGACTTCCGGGACAAGGAAAGAGTCCGACCTGTCGGATAACTGCGGGGGAACGGACGGTGCCACATCTTCGGCATACATGCCCGGAACATCACCCACGTAACGAACCGGACCGTCGCACACGTATCGAATACGGGCCGAAATATCGCTTCACATCACTCCTCGGCCGCCGCTCCCCGTGAACGGCGGCGGCTCCCGGGACCACACCGTGATCCCGGGAGCCGCCGCCGTTCACGCGCCCGCAGACACTCACGCGGGCCCGCAGACACGCACGGGCCCGGTGACCAACGGCATCTGTCCGTCGGCACCGGGCCCGTGCATGTCCGTGCGTGTCGTGCGTGTCCGTCCGTGCTGCAAGCCTTAAGCGGTCCACTCCGACCAGCTCATGTTCCAGCCGTTGAGGCCGTTGTCCGGCTGGATCGTGTCGTCGTGGGAGTTCTTGACGATCACGACGTCACCGATCAGCGAGCTGTTGAAGAACGAGGCCGCCGGGGTGCTCGGGTCACCGGCGCCACGCGCGTCCTGCAGACCGACGCAGCCGTGGCTGGTGTTGGTGGTGCCGAAGATGCCCGAGCCGCCCCAGTAGTTGCCGTGGATGAAGGTGCCCGACGTGGACAGGCGCATCGCGTGCGGCACGTCCTTGATGTCGTACTCACCGCCGAAGCCGACGGTGTCTCCGTTCATCCGGGTCACCCGGAGCTTCTCGCTGATGACCATCTGGCCGTTGTACGTGGTGGTGGCCGGGGCACCCGCCGAGACCGGGATGTCCTTGATCTGCCGGCCGTCCCGGACCACCTTCATCCGGTGCGAGTCCGCGTCGACGGTGCTGACCTGCCGGCGTCCGATGGTGAACGACACCGTCTTGGCCTGCTTGCCGTAGACCCCCGGGCGTCCCTCGACGCCGTCGAGGTCGAGCTTCACGGTCACCTTGGTGCCCGCGGCCCAGTAGTCCTCGGGACGGAAGTCCAGACGGTCGTTGCCGAACCAGTGGCCCTCGATCTCCACGGCGGGCTCGGCCTTCACCTCGATGGCCTTCTCGACGGCCTCCGGGTCGGTGATGCCCCGGGTGAAGTGGATCGAGACCGGCATACCGACGCCGACCGTGGAACCGTCCTCCGGGGTGTACTGCCCGATGAAGGTGTTCTGCGGGACCAGCGTGGTGAAGGTGGTGTCCTTCGCCGACTCACGGCCCTTCGCGTCCTTGGCGACCGCATGGACCTTGTACTTGGTCGCCGAGGCCAGGTGCCGGTCCGGCTCCCAGCTCGCACCGTCCGCCGCGATCTTCCCCGCGACCTCGGCCCCCTTGGGATCGGAGACCTTGACCGTGGCCAGCTTCCCCTGCTCGGCCGAGATCTTCAGTGCCCCGCTCGTGGCGACGGAATCGGACCCGTCCTTCGGCACGATGTTCACGACGGCCTGCGAGGCGGTGGTGTCCCCCGTCCCCGCCCCGTCCGCCTTGCCGCCCTTGCCCCCGCCGTCGGTGTCTCCCCCACCGCACGCCGTCACCAGCAACAGCAGCGCACCCAGCACCAGAGCCGGCAGGCCGGTGGCACCACGCCCCCGCCGCCTGCCGTTCGCCCCGGCCGATGCCCCCGATATCGGCTGCCCGTTCAATGTGGTCGTCTCCCCTCACACGGCCTGGCCCAGCCAAGGCCCCGGGGGCCCGCAGGCCCCCACCCCCGCACGCTGCACATGCGCGCTCATCGAAAGATAATCACACCACCCGTAGGCGGATCGCCCCACTATTGTCACCGTTCCGTCCCAACTCGGCGCAGCAGTTCGCCTGGTCGCGGGCGGTTCGGCCGCCATGGAGCCGGTACGTCGGACGGCGCGGCCGGGAGGGGCCGCGCCGTCGATGAGGAACCGGGGTCGAACGCCCGCGTGTCAGCGGAGTGCGGAACCCGCCTTCCACTGCTTCCAGTCCATGTTCCAGCCTCCCAGGCCGTTGTCCGGAGCGACCTGCTTGTCCTTGGAGTTGACGACCTCGACGACGTCGCCGATCAGTGTCCGGTCGAAGAACCAGCCGGCCGGAGCGGAGCTGCTGCCGCCCTGCACGTCGCGCAGTCCGATGCACCCGTGGCTGACGTTCGTCGAACCGAAGATGTCCTCGTCGGACCAGTAGTTGCCGTGCAGGAAGGTGCCGGACTCGGTGAGCCTGATGGCGTGCGGGACATCCTTGATGTCGTACTCGCCGCCGAAGCCGACGGTCCGCCCGTCCATCCGCGTCACCTCGTGCATCTCACTGACCACCATCTTGCCGTTGTACGTGGTCGTCGTCGGCGAGCCCGCGGTGATGGGGACGGTCGAGACGAGCTGCCCGTCCCGGCGCACCTCCATCGTGTGCGCGGCCGAGTCCACCCGGGACACCTGCTCCCGGCCGACCGTGAAACGAATCGTCTTGCGCTGGCTGCCGTACACGCCCGGCGCGCCCTCCACATCGCGCAGCCCCACCTCGACGGTCACCTCGGTGCCCGGCTGCCAGTAGGAGGCGGGGCGGAAGTCGAGGCGGTCGTCGCCGAACCAGTGCCCCGCCACCTCGACCGCCGGATCGGAGGTCACGCGGATGGCCCGCTGCACGGCCGCCCGACGGGTGACAGGACGGTTGAACTTGAAGGAGACGATCATGCCGGTGCCGACCGTCGACCGGTTCTCCGGCTTGAAGTACCCGATGAAGCGGTGCTCGGGGACCGCCGTGGTGAACGTGGTGTGCCGGGCCGAGCGGTGCCCCGCCCCGTCCGACGCCACCGCGTCGACGCTGTACTTGGCGGCGAGCCCGAGCCGGCCTGCCACCCCCTGCGGGGACCAGGACAGCCCGTCCTCGGCGATCAGGCCCCGTACTTCCTGCTTCTGCGCGTCCTCGATCCGGGTCACCTCGACGCTCTCCAGCCGTCCGTCCGGGACCTTCACCTCGACCCGGCCGTCCGGCGCGACGTCCTCGGCCCCGTCCCGCGGAGTGATCCGGATGGCCTCCTGCGGCGAGCGGGATTTCCCGCCGATGATCGAATCCGTACCCGAGCAGCCGGTCAGAACGGCCAGTACGGCCAGTACGGCGAGCAGTCCCGACCGGGCCGTCACGGCCGCCGGGCTCGCCCCTGTCTTCTTCGCTACGTGGTTCACGTCCCCCCCAACGACGCGGGCGGTCCGGGGGAAACGTGAGTGCGGGCCCCGTCGTGGGCAGAACAAAGGGGACGACCACACTCGGGGAGCCGCGGCCGGGACGCCGCGCGCCGCCCTTTCGGTGCCGGTCCCCACGAGCCGCGGGAGGCGAGCAGGTGTCGAGCGCAGCCGAGCAGGAGGCAGTGCCGAGGACGGACACGGGACCGGATTCGGGACCGGCCGGGGCGGCGGTGGAGCGGGAGCCCGCCGCCGGATCCGGGCGGACCGCCGAGCCGGCCCAGCGGCCGCCCGCCGTGTGGCCGGGGGCGCCGACACCCCTGGGCGCCCGCTTCCGGGTGGGCCCCGACGGGGTCGCGGGCACCAACTTCGCCCTCTGGGCGGGCGGGGCGGAGGCCGTCGAGCTCTGCCTCTTCGACGAGGACGGCACCGAGACCCGGCTCGCCCTGACCGAGCTGACCCACGAGATCTGGCACGGCTTCGTGCCAGGTGTGCGGCCGGGCCGGCGCTACGGCTACCGGGTGCACGGACGCTGGGACCCGTGGACGGGCGCCCGGTGGAACGCGGCGAAGCTGCTCCTCGATCCGTACGCCCGGGCGGTGGACGGCGATTTCACCCTTCCGGCGGAGGTGTACGGCCATGTGAGGGACTGGCCCCAGCAGCATGTCGCCGACACCGTGCGCGACGAACGGGACTCGGCTCCGTACGTCCCCAAAGGGGTGGTCGTCCATGACGACGACGACTGGGCCGAGGACCGCCGGCCCAAGACACCGTGGGCGGACTCCGTCATCTACGAACTGCACGTCCGCGGCTTCACCGCCCGCCACCCGGGTGTCCCCGAGGAGCTGCGCGGCACCTACGCCGGACTCGCGCACCCCGCGGCCATCGGCCATCTGAAGCGCCTCGGAGTGACGGCCGTGGAGCTGCTGCCGGTGCATCAGTTCGCCCACGAGGACCATCTGCTGCGGCGTGGGCTGCGCAACTACTGGGGTTACAACTCCATCGGCTACTTCGCCCCGCACGCCGGATACTCCGCGAGCGGCACGGCGGGCGGGCAGGTCGGCGAGTTCAAGCGGATGGTGCGCGCCCTGCACGACGCGGGCATCGAGGTGATCCTCGACGTCGTCTACAACCACACGGCCGAGGCCGGTGAGCTCGGCCCGATGCTGTCGCTGCGCGGCATCGACAACCGCGGCTACTACCGCCTCCAGTCCGACGCCCGCCGATACGCGGACTACACGGGGTGCGGCAACACCCTGCACGTGGTGCAGCCGAACGTGCTGCGGCTGATCACGGACTCGCTGCGGTACTGGGTGACGGAGATGGGTGTCGACGGATTCCGCTTCGACCTGGCGGCGGCGCTCGCCCGGTCGATGCACGACGTCGACATGCTGTCCCCGTTCCTCGCGGTGATCGCCCAGGACCCGGTGCTGCGCCGGGTGAAACTGATCGCCGAGCCGTGGGACGTCGGCAACGGCGGCTACCAGGTGGGGGCCTTCCCGCCGCTGTGGACCGAGTGGAACGACCGGTACCGGGACGCCGTACGGGACTTCTGGCGCGGTGCCCTGCCCGACGTACGCGATCTCGGCTACCGGCTGACCGGATCGAGCGACCTGTACGCGTGGGGCGGCCGCCGGCCGTACGCCTCGGTCAACTTCGTCACCGCACACGACGGCTTCACCCTGCGCGACCTGGTGAGTTACGAGCAGAAGCACAACGAGGCCAACGGCGAGGGCAACCGGGACGGGACCTCCGACAACCGTTCCTGGAACTGCGGCGCCGAGGGCGAGAGCGACGACGACGGTGTCAACGCGCTGCGCCGCCGCCAGTTGCGCAACCTCCTCGCCACGCTGCTGCTGTCGACCGGGGTGCCGATGCTCGTCGCGGGCGACGAGATGGGCCGCACCCAGGGCGGCAACAACAACGCCTACTGCCAGGACAACGAGATCGGCTGGGTGGACTGGTCACTGCTGGAGCAGCCGCAGTGGCGGGAGCTGACCGAGCTGACGGCCCGGGTGCTCACGCTGCGCCACACCCATCCGGTGTTGCGCCGCCGGGCGTTCTTCTCCGGTCGGGCGCAGGCACCGGACGGGCTGCGGGACCTGGCGTGGTTCACCCGGCAGGGCGCGGAGATGACGGAGGGGGACTGGTACGCACCGGCCGCGACGGTCGGGCTCTACCTCTCCGGCCGCGACATCCCGGGCCGCGACGCCCGGGGCGAGCAGGTGACCGACGACAGCTTCCTCGCCGTCCTGCACGCCGGTCACCGCCCGGCGGAGTTCCTGCTGCCGGGACCGCCTTGGGCCGACGCGTACGAACTGGTCCTGGACACCTCGCGGGAGGACCAGTCCGCCGCACCGGGCACGCTCCACCGGGGCGGCGCGCTCATGACGGTGCCGGCGAGGTCGGTGCTGCTGCTGCGGGTGACGGGGTGAGACAGCGGGTCAGCGGTTCAGCCGGTCAGCGGTTCAGCCGGTCAGCCGGTCAGCCGGTCAGCCGGTCAGCCGGTCAGCCGGTCAGCCGAGGATGCCGCGTTCGTAGGCGACGGCGACCGCCGCGGCGCGGTCCTTGGCACCCAGCTTGGCGAAGACATGGGTGAGATGGGTCTTCACGGTCGCCTCGCTGATGAACAGTTCGGCGGCGATCTCCCGGTTCGTCGTCCCCTTGGCGACGAGTCCGAGCACCTCGCGCTCGCGCGCGGACAGCGACTCGTGGCCGGGCGCGGCCGGGGTGCGCACCCGTGAGATCAGCCGGGACGCCACGGCCGGCGACAGGACCGTGCGGCCGTCGGCGGCGGCACGGACGGCGGCGAAGAGCTCGTCGCGCGGCGCGTCCTTGAGCAGATAGCCGGTCGCGCCCGCCTCGATCGCGGGCAGGGTGTCGGATTCGGTGTCGTACGTGGTGAGGACCAGGATCCTGGAGCGGGCGCCGCGCCGGGTCAGTTCGGATATCGCCGCGACACCGCCGCCGCCCGGCATCCGCAGGTCCATGAGGACGACATCGGGGTCGAGCCGGACGGCCATGTCGACGCCCTCGACGCCGTCGGCCGCTTCACCGAGCACCCGGAAACCGGCGGCCGACTCGAACATGCCGCGCAGTCCGTCCCGCACGACGGGGTGGTCGTCGACGACGATCAGTGTGATGACGCGTGCGGGTTCCCGGTCCATGGCGGTCCACCGTACTGTGCGGGCGCGGGTGGTGCCTCAGTCGTGCCGGACCATCGGGACCCGGGCGCAGACGGCGGTGCCGAGGTCCGGTCCGGTCTCCACCTCGACCGTGCCCGCGATGCGTTCGGCGCGGACCCGCATGCCGCCGAGCCCGAATCCGCCGGCGCCCCGGTACGGCGGCAGCGCGGCCGGGTCGAAGCCGCGGCCGTCGTCCCGTACGTCCAACGAGACCTCGTCGCCCATAAAGGACAGGGTGACGCCGGCCCGGGACGCCCCGGCGTGCCGCGCCGCGTTGGCCAGGGCCTCCTCCGCGATGCGCAGCAGGGTGGCACCGACCTCGTCGTGCAGGGGTTCGACGGTGCCGGTGACGGTGAACTCGGCGCGGACGCCGGACCGTTGCGACCAGGTGGTGACCGTCTTCTCCAGGGCGCGGGGCAGGTCGTCGTGGACCAGGGCCGCCGGGACGAGATCGTGCACCGAACGACGTGCCTCGCCCAGGCTGTGCCTGGCCAGCGCGGCGGCCCGGGCCAGGTGCTCCCGGGCCAGCGCGGGGTCGGTCCGTCCCGTGGAGGTGACGACCTGGAGCTGGGCGATGATGCCGATGAGCCCCTGGGCGAGGGTGTCGTGGATCTCGGCGGCCAGCCGGCTCCGCTCGTCGGCCACCCCCGCCTCGCGTGCCTGCACGAGGAGTTGGGCGTGCAGCCCGGCGTTCTCGGCCAGGGCCTGTTCGAGCTTGGCGTTGGCGGACTCCAGCGCGGTGATGGTGTCGGTCTGGGTACGGGACTGCTCGGCCTCCCGGTCGCCGATCTGGGCGAAGACCATGGTGAGGGTCACGTGCACGGCCAGCACGATGACGAAGACGACCCAGTTCATGAGGGTGACGGGCGGCAGGCCGTTGCCGGACTGCGAACCGGCCATGATGACGGCCGTGATCAGCAGCCCGGCCCGCACGCCGCGTCGCGGGAGGACCCGGCCGGCGTCGAAGTAGCCGAGGACGGCATAGATCGAGAAGAACGGGTTGCACCAGGTCAGCCCCAGGGCCAGCAGCGTGCGGACGACGAAGTAGCAGAGCGCGGCCGGCGATCCCGGGGCGGTCCGGGTACGGCTCCACCAGAGCTGCAGGAGGAGTGCCGTGGGGAGCAGCACCGCGGCAGCGTACACATCCGCGCGGGACATGATGAGCCCGCTGGTCACGGCCGAGACCACGGTGGCCAGGCCCAGCAGACCGTACGGTCCGTGCCGGAAGAACCGCTCCCACCACTGTTCGGCCGTCGTCACACCGGTCATGCCCTTCTCCCCCGTGTTCATGGGTGAAGTCTCCCCCGCGGCGCCTACTCCCATCGGAACGTACGGATGGCGGCCACCGCCGCCAGTACGGTCCACAGAGCCACCACCGCGAGATACGCCCAGCTCGGCCAGGCGCCGGTGGCCGCGCGGTCCAGCACCTGGGACGCCGCGCCGAACGGGGTGACCTGGACGATGCGCCGGAGCGTGTCGGGCATGGTCTGCACCGGCACCCAGACGCCGGCGGTGAACATCATCACGAAGAAGACGACCGAGCCGATGGCGGCCGAGATCTTGGTGGTGCGCGAGACGGCGCAGACCAGCGCGCCCAGCGCCAGCACACAGGCGACGGCCAGCAGCAGCCCGAGCAGATAGCCGAACGGCTGACCGGGCAGCCGTACTCCGAAGGCGATCCGGCCGACGGCGGTCACCAGCAGGGTGGAGCCGAGCGCCGCGGCTCCGTGCAGGACGATCTGCGCGCCGAGCAGGGCGGAGGGCCGCACGGGGGTGGTGGACATGCGGCGCAGGATGCCGCGTTCGCGGTAGCCGGTGAGTACGGGCGGCATCGCCTGGAGACCGGCCATGATCATGGCGAGCAGTACGGCCACGGGTACGTACAGGTCGATGACCCGGCGCCCGCCGAGCGCGTCGTCGTGCTCCCGGAAGGACGGGATCAGGCCGAGGATCGTCATGAGTACGGTCGGGAAGGCGAGGATCCAGAACAGGCTGCCGGGTTCGCGGAGGAAGAGCCGGGCCTCGGACCTCAGGACCGCGAGTGAGGCGCGCGAAGAGGCGGTGCGGGGCACGGGAACGGTGTTCGCTGTGGCCATCTCAGGCTGCCTGTTCTGTCAGGCCGCGCTCGTCCGCGGGGCCGGGGTGTTCGGTGAGGCCGAGGAAGGCGTCGTCGAGCGTGGCCTCGGCGACACGGAGCCGTTGCGCGGTGACACCGAGCCGGGCCAGCAGCGAGATGACGGCGTTGACGGTCTCGTCGGTGCCGTTGATGACGATCCGCCCGTTCCTGTTCTCGCACGACACGGCGCCGGGCAGTCCGGCCAGTTCGGCGTCGGGGAGCGGCTCGGACGGGGTGAAGGAGATGGCCGTCGAGCTGCCGGCCGCGGCGATCAGTCCGGAGGGGGTGTCGAGGGCGGCGATGCTCCCCCTGTCGATCACGGCGATACGGTCGCAGAGCCGCTGGGCCTCCTCCATGAAGTGGGTGACCAGAAGGACCGTGACCCCGCTGTCGCGTACCTCTTCGATCAGCTGCCAGGTGTCGCGCCGGGCCCGCGGGTCCAGTCCGGTGGTCAGCTCGTCGAGGACCACGACCCTGGGGCTGCCGACGAGGGCGAGCGCGATGGAGAGGCGTTGCTTCTGGCCGCCGGAGAGCCGGCCGAACCGTGTGGTGAGTTTGGTGTGCAGCCCGAGACGTTCGGCGAGCGGGCGCCAGTCGGCGGGCTGCGGGTAGAAGGCGCTGTACAGCTCCAGCGCCTCGCCCACGGTGATCTTCGGCTGCAGTTCGCTCTCCTGGAGCTGCGCGCCCAGCAGAAGTGTCACGCGGTCGTGGTCGGCGACGGGGTCGAGACCTGCGACCCGGACCGTACCGGCGTCGGGGACCCGCAGTCCCTCGACACACTCGACCGTGGTGGTCTTGCCCGCGCCGTTGGGGCCGAGGATTCCGAAGATCTCTCCCTCGTCCACGGAGAAGCTCATCCCGTCGACCACGGGGCGGCCGGCGTAGGTCTTGCGCACCCCGTTCAGTTCGATGATTGCCATGCCCGTGAGCATCGCGGGCGAAGGCCCCTCGGCGGCATCCCCCATCGCGCTCGAACCGGCATCCGCCGATCGGTTGACACCGCGCTACGACCGGGCGCCGCCCGGCCCGGCTCCCTCAGGCGCCTGCGCCGGTACCGGCCTTCTCCCCCGCCCCTGAGAGCCGTTCCTCCAGCCGTGTCAGGGCCGCCCGCTCGCCCTCCTTCCTGATCGAGGAGAGCCGGGCGTCGGCCGCGAGCATCGGCAGCATCCACAGCAGGCCCCACGGCCCGAACCCGTCGACCACCCCGGTCGTCCGGAGCAGCGCCCCGGTCAGGGCCGAGAGCGCGACGGAGGCCGCCCAGACCCGACCGCGGTGGCGGGCGATCCAGCGCAGCGGGGCGTTCCCGGGGCCGGAGAGGGCGTCGAGTGTGGCCGCGAGCACGGCTGCGCGCCGGTCCTCGGGCGATGCCCGCGCCGCTTCTGCGGCCCGCGCCCGCGCCCGCGCCCCGTCGATGTTCTGCGTCCGCAGGGCGTCCGCCACATCCCCTGCCTGCGCCTCGACCGCCTGCCGCTTCACGGCGCCCTGGGCCGCGGCCATCCGCAGATCCTCCCAGTAGCTGCGGCACGCCGGACGGCACCGAGTCCTCCCGCCAGGAACAGTTGCTCGCACCGCTCGTTGTACACATCGGCCTCGGTCATGTGTCCCGCCCCTGGTTGCTCACACGGTGGTGGGCACGGTGCACACCGCCCCTCTCCCGGGGCCGGACAAATATGCGGATGCGGTCGGCCGTCCGTCCGTCCGTCAAGCCTTAGCGGGGCGAGGAAAACCACATGAGCGATGTCAGTGGCGAAACGTAGGCTCGCTCCTGATGCCCGAAGAACATGTAGAGCCCAAGGACCGGTCCGCCGCGCAGTCCCTGCTGCGGCTGTGGCCGTATGTGAAGCCGGTACGGAACCGTATGGCCGGCGCCGCCCTGATCGCGATCGTCGCGTCGTGTCTCGGCCTGGTGATCCCGCTCGTACTGAAGTGGATCGTCGACGGCCCGGTAGCGCACCGGGACCCGGGCGGCGTCTGGCTCGGCGCACTGTTCCTGCTGCTGCTGGGGATCACCGAGGCGGTCCTGTTCGGGGTGCGGCGGTGGATGGTGGCGCGTCCGCTGGCCGGCGTCGAGGCGTCGATGCGGGCCGACCTCTACCGGCATCTGCAGCGGCTGCCGGTGGCCTTCCACGACCGTTGGTCCTCGGGTCAGCTGCTGTCGCGCGGCACCACGGACCTGATGCTGCTGCGGATGTTCCTGGTCTTCCCGCTGACCTTCCTGCTGGTCAACACCACCACGATCCTGGTCGGATTCGTGATCCTGCTGATGCAGGAATGGACGCTCGGCCTGGTGCTGCTCGCCCCTGTCGTGCCGCTGGTGATCATCTGCTCCGTCTTCGAGACCAAGTACTCGGTGGTGGCGCGCAGGGCCCAGGACCAGGTGGGCGATCTGACGACGGTGGTCGAGGAGAGCGTGCTCGGCGTCCGCATCATCAAGGGCTTCGGCCGGCACCGCAGCCAGGCCCTCGCCTTCCGGGCGCTCTCCGAGCGGCTGCGCACCACGGAGATCGGCAAGGCGCGGCTGCTCGCGGGCATCTGGGCGCTCATCACGACGATTCCCGAACTCGCGATCGGGGCGGCGCTGGTGCTCGGCACGATCGAGGTCGCGGACGGCGGTCTTTCGGCGGGCACCCTGGTCGCCTTCCTCTCCACCGCGCTGGCGCTGCGCTGGCCGGTGGAGTCGATCGGCTTCCTGCTGGCCATGAGCCAGGAGTCGGCGACGGCGACGGAGCGGTTCTTCGAGGTGATGGACGTGGCGGAGGAGGCGGACACGGCCGTGCCCGGCGGCGCCGACCGGAACGAGCACCCCGAGGCCGGCGGCATGGTCTTCGAGAGTGTCGGGTTCCGCTACCCGGACGCGGACGAGGATTCCGTACCCGTCCTCACTCGGATCGATCTGCGGATCCGGCCCGGCGAGACGATGGCCCTGGTCGGGGCCACGGGATCCGGGAAGACCACGCTCACCGCGCTCGTCCCCCGGCTGCACGACGCCACGTCCGGCAGGATCACGCTGGACGGCGAGGACATCACCACCATGCCGCGCGAACGGCTGCGCGAGCTGGTGTCGGTGGCGTTCGAGGAGCCGACCCTTTTCTCGGCGAGCGTCGGGGAGAACGTGCTGATGGGCGCGGGCGGCGCGGGCGAGCAGGAGCTGCGGCGGGCGCTGTCGGTCGCGCAGGCCGACTTCGTCCACGACCTGCCGCACGGCATCGGCACCCAGGTCGGCGAGCAGGGCCTCAGCCTCTCCGGCGGACAGCGCCAGCGCCTCGCACTCGCCAGGGCCGTCGTCGGCCGGCCGCGTTTCCTGGTGCTCGACGACCCGCTCTCCGCGCTGGACGTGCACACGGAGACGCTGGTCGAGGCGGCGTTGAGGCGCGTGCTGGAGGAGACCACGGCGATCGTGGTCGCGCACCGCCCGTCCACGGTGATGCTCGCGGACCGGGTGGCCCTGTTGTCCGAGGGCCGCATCACCGCGGTCGGCACCCACCAGGAACTGCTGCGCAGCAACGCCGAATACGCCTGGCTGATGTCCGGGGCGGGCGTCCCGGACGGCGGGGAGCCCACCGGGGCGCCCCCTTCGGGCACGACGGCCGATGACCTTCCGGGCGTGCACGCCCCCGCAGAGGAGAGCAGCACCCGATGACGAGCACCACGACCGGGCGTCCCACCGAACCGGGCGACGGCCGGGACGAAAGAGACAACAGGGCCGAGAGGGACGAGAGCGGGAATCCGGCGGGCCCCGGAACAGTGGGGGGCACGCCCGTCGAGCGGCCCGGGGACCCCTTCGACCGCGACGACCTGCCCACTCCGCCCGGCGCCACGCGCACGCTGCTCGTCTCGCTGCTGCGGCCGTTGCGGGGCCGGGTCGTGGTCGCCGCCCTGTTCCTGCTGATCCAGCAGGCCGCGGTCCAGGCGGGGCCGTTGCTCGTGGCGTACGCCATCGACAGCGGGGTGCCCGCGTTCCGGGACAAGGACTACGGGCCGCTGATCGCGGTGGCCCTCGGCTACGCACTCTGCTCGGCCGGCGCGGGCGCCATGCAGTACGCCTTCATCCGGGCCTCCGCCCGGGTCAACCAGGACGTGCTGCTCGATCTGCGCGGCCGGATCTTCCGTCACGCGCAGGCGCTGAGCGTGGACTTCCACGAGCGGTACACCTCGGGGCGGCTGATCTCCCGTTCCACCACCGATGTGGAGTCGCTGCGGGAGCTGCTCAGCGAGGGCCTTCAGGAACTGATCGGAGTCGTTCTCTCCTTCGTCTCCATCTCCCTGATGCTGCTCTGGCTGGACTTCGGCACGGGCGCCGTCGCGGTGCTGTCCTTCGTGCCGCTGTACCTGCTGGTGCGGCTGTACCAGCGCCGGGCCGCGGTGATCTTCGCTTCGCGGTCGACGGCGATCGCCGCGGTCATCGTGAAGTTCGCGGAGACGATGAACGGGATCCGTCCGGTCCAGGCCTTCCGCCGCGAGCCCGTCAACGACGAGGTCTTCCGGAAGCTGAACCACGAGCACCGGCGTACGAACGGCGACGCGATGCTGGAGAACGCGCGATACGTCGTCGGGTCCCGGCTGGTCGCCAACACCGCCGTGGCCGGAATCGTCCTGTGGGGTGCCTACCGCGTCGCCTCCGGAAGCCTCGCCCTCGGTGTGCTGGCCGCGATGGTCCTGTATCTGCGACGGCTCTACGACCCGATCGACCGGCTCAGCATGTTCCTCAACTCCTACCAGTCGGCGGCGGCCTCGCTGGAGAAGATCGCGGGACTGCTGGCCCAGACGCCGACGGTCCCCGAGGCGCTGGAGCCGCGGGAACTGCCGGCGCCGGTGAGCGGGCACCCCGGTCGCGAAGTGGTCTTCGACGGGGTGCGTTTCGCCTACCGGACGGGTGGAGAGGTGCTGCCCCGCTTCGATCTGACCGTGCCCGCGGGCCAGACGGTCGCCGTGGTCGGTTCGACGGGCGCGGGCAAGTCGACGCTGGCCAAGCTGCTGGCCCGCTTCTACGACCCCACGGAGGGCCGGGTCCTGCTGGACGGCACCGACCTGCGGGACCTCGCCATCCCTGAACTGCGGCGCGGGGTGGTCATGGTGACCCAGGAGGCCTTCCTGTTCTCCGGCACGGTCGCGGAGAACATCGCGATCGGCAGCCCGGACGCGACCCGCGAGGAGATCGAACAGGCCGCCAAGGCGATCGGCGCCCATGACTTCATCGCCGGCCTGCCCGACGGGTACGACACGGACGTGCGCAAGCGGGGCGGCCGGATCTCGGCCGGTCAGCGCCAGTTGGTCGCGTTCGCCCGCGCCCTGCTCGCCAATCCGGCGGTCCTGATCCTCGACGAGGCGACGAGCTCCCTGGACATCCCGGGTGAGCGGGCGGTGCAGCGGGCGATGGACACCGTGCTGCACGGCCGCACCGCGGTGGTCATCGCCCACCGGCTGTCGACCGTGGAGATCGCGGACCGGGTCCTGGTGATGGAACACGGCCGCATCGTGGAGGACGGCGCCCCGGCGGACCTCATCGGCGGCACGGGCCGGTTCGCCGGCCTGCACCGCGCCTGGCGGGAGAGCCTGGCCTGAGGACGCCCCCGCGGACCACGGCTGCCCGGCGGCGGGCGGTCGTGGACCGCCGGCGACGTGTGCGCGGAGCCGCCGTCCCGCCGGGCCGCGGAGCGGGCCGGCGAGGCCCGGGACGGCATGGAACGAGCCACAGTTGCCGGTCGTCTCGCCAGGTGGTCACTTCCCGGTTCTTCACACTCTTTTCGAACACGACGCATTCGCGCTCGACCGCAGCTCCCTCCTCGAAATCGGGCCCCGACGGCCCCCGGACGACATCGCGGTGATGATCGGCGAAACGTCCGCTTAACGAACATGACCATTCCGGCAACGGACGAATTCCGGCCAAGTTGTTGACGCGGTCCTGACAGAGGTCGCTCTCGGCTGACACTCTTCACCCCGTTCTGCTCACTGCCTGCACTGCCCGGACGGTCACCCAGCCGCCGGTACCCCCCTCGCAGAAGGAGTCCGCGTGAGATCCACGCTCAGCCGTCGTACCACCGCGACCGGCGCTCTGATAGCCGCAGCAGCCCTCCTCGCCGTAGGAGTCCAGACCGGAACAGCCACAGCCACACCGGGCGGTGCCGCGCAGGCCGCCCCGTCGGCCTCCCAGCCCAACCCCGGTGCGCTGGCCAAGCAGCTCTCACCCTCGCAGCGCGCCGAGCTCATCCGCGAGGCCACCGCGAGCAGTGCGGCCACCGCGAAGGGCCTCGGCCTCGGCTCGCAGGAGAAGCTCGTCGTCCGGGACGTCATCCAGGACAACGACGGCACCACGCACACGCGTTACGAGCGCACCTTCGGCGGGCTCCCCGTCCTCGGCGGCGACCTGGTCGTCAAGGAGTCGAAGGCCGGCGCGACCGAGAGCGTCACCAAGGCGTCCAAGACGACCTCGGCGCAGCTCAAGGCCGTCGACACGACCGCGGACATCGCCCCGGCGACCGCCGAGAAGCAGGCCGTCGGCCTGGCCAAGGCGGACGGCTCGTCCAAGACCGCGGCCGACAAGGCCCCCCGCAAGGTCGTCTGGATGGCGTCGGGCACGCCGCAGCTGGCCTACGAGACCGTGGTCGGCGGGCTGCAGGAGGACGGCACCCCGAACGCCCTGCACGTCATCACCGATGCCACCTCCGGCGCGAAGCTCTACGAGTGGCAGGCCATCGAGAACGGCACCGGCAACACCGAGTACAGCGGCACGGTGACCCTCGGCACCTCGGGCACGTACAACCTGACCGACACCGCCCGTGGCAACCACAAGACGTACAACCTGAACCACGGTACGTCCGGCACGGGCACCCTCTTCTCCGGCTCCGACGACGTCTGGGGCAACGGACTCGCCTCGAACGCGGAGACCGCGGCGGCGGACGCCCACTACGGTGCGGCCGAGACCTGGGACTACTACAAGAACGTCCACGGCCGGACCGGCATCAAGGGCGACGGCGTCGGCGCGTACTCCCGCGTCCACTACGGCAACAACTACGTCAACGCCTTCTGGGACGACAGCTGCTTCTGCATGACGTACGGCGACGGCAGCGGCAACGCCGCGCCGCTGACCTCGCTGGACGTGGCGGCCCACGAGATGAGCCACGGTGTCACCTCCAACACCGCCGGCCTGATCTACAGCGGTGAGTCCGGTGGCCTCAACGAGGCGACCAGCGACATCTTCGCCACCGCCGTCGAGTTCTACGCGAACAACTCCACCGACGTGGGCGACTACCTCATCGGCGAGAAGATCGACATCAACGGCGACGGCACCCCGCTGCGCTACCAGGACAAGCCGAGCAAGGACGGCGCGTCCAAGGACGCCTGGTACTCCGGCATCGGCAACGTCGACGTGCACTACTCGTCGGGTCCGGCCAACCACTTCTTCTACCTCCTCTCGGAGGGAAGCGGCGCCAAGACCATCAACGGCGTCTCCTACGACTCCCCGACCTCGGACGGCCTGCCGGTGACCGGCATCGGCCGTGCCAAGGCGGAGCAGATCTGGTTCAAGGCGCTCTCCACCAAGTTCACCTCGACGACCAACTACGCGGCCGCCCGCACGGGCACGCTCGCTGTGGCCGGTGAGCTGTACGGCACGACCAGCGCCGAGTACACCGCCGTCGCCAACGCCTGGGCCGGCATCAACGTCGGTACCCGCCCCGGCGGCGGCACCGACCCCGGCGGCAAGGTCTTCGAGAGCGCCACCGTGGTCTCCATCCCCGACCACGGTTCGGCCGTCACCAGCTCGGTCGCCGTCACCGGTGTCACCGGCAACGCGCCCAGCACCCTCAAGGTCGGGGTGGACATCACCCACACCTGGCGCGGTGACCTGGTCATCGACCTCGTCGCCCCGGACGGCACCGCCTACCGCCTGAAGAACTCCTCGTCGAGCGACTCCGCGGACAACGTCCAGACGACGTACACCGTCAACGCCTCCTCGGAGGTCGCGAACGGCACCTGGAAGCTGAAGGTCCAGGACGTCTACTCCGGCGACACCGGCAAGATCAACAGCTTCAAGCTGACCTTCTGACCGGCTGAACCGGCACCACCGCACGACACGCACCTGACGCACTGCCCCGCCCGGGAGGAGACCATTCCTCCCGGGCGGCTGTGTGCGGTCAGTTCGGGTTGTCCGCGTGGGTCAGGGTCTCCCAGGCGACGAACAGGTTGTTGGACCCGGCGGGCCGCTGCTGCTCGGTGAGGGTCTGGGTGTTGGTCATCGCGATGCCCATCCGGTTGTGCAGCGCGTTGAAGCCGACCTCGGTGACCGGCCCGAGGCTGTCCTTGAGGCTCCCCCCGCACAGCGACGACGGAACGGCCGCCCCCAGCTGGTACTTGGCGTGCAGACCGAGGGCGTGGCGCAGCCGGTCGGCGATCTCCGGGTAGAGGTCCTGTCCCTGGATCCGGCCGGTCTCGGCGATGTGGGAGATGGCGGAGAGACCGTACCCGGTGTGGGTCAGGTCCCGGCAGGTCTCCTGCGAGAGGCCGTCCATATACGTCGACTGGCCCTGCCAGTAGTTGATGATCTTGTCGCGGGTGTCCAGGCCGCTGCCCGGGGCGACCTTCGGCAGAGAGCCGTCCGCGGTCACATAGATGTACGCGGGGACACGTCCGCGGAACTTGGTGACGGCCTTGTCGTACGAGGTGCGGTCCTCGAGGAAGACGGAGATGCCGATCGCGGCCTCCGTCATGCTCAGTTCCCAGTTGCCGTTGCTGTTCGAGCCGTTGATGACCTTCGGCAGGTACACGGTGCGCAGCATGGTGGCGAAGCGGCCCGCGTTCGGCCAGCTGCCGTACGTGTACTTGATGATCTCGGCGGCCCGGGGCCAGGACGAGCCGGCCCACCCGGTCTGGAGGGGGGCGTTGCTGTTGGTGTGGTCCTGGATCACGGCCGACCAGGCGTCCATGATCTCGACGGCCTTGGCGGCGTAGCGGCTGTCCTGGGTGATGTACCAGGCCAGCGAGAGGGTGTAGGCGGCTGTCGCGTCCTCGCGCTCGTCGGTGCAGCCGTAGTTGGGGTTGGAGTACGAGCCGCACTCCACGACGGCGCGGGGTTCGGCCGTACGGCTGAGCGAGGCGTACTTGCTCGCCATCATCTGGTCGTACGCGCCCTTCCAGGGCTGCGCACCGGCCTGCACCCTGCCGCGCACGAAGTCGAGCTGGGGGCGGCTGACGAGCACGCCGGGATGGGTGAAGGCCGCCGGCGCGGCAGCCCGTACCGCCGCCGGGGACGCGTCCGGGGCGGCTCGTCCGGCCGAGGCCGGGGCCATGAAGAGGCCGGTGATCAGTGCCGCGAGAGCGGTGGCGAGGCCGAGGCCGCGCCCGATGGTTCCGGTGCGCATGTGGGGGTGCCTTCCGGTGCGGAGGAGGTCCACAACTCGGCCCGAACCAGGGTCTGTTCATGTCCATGAACATTGGGTCGAGCTGTGAACGCTGCAATGAGTGAGGAACCTAAAGGCATCCCATGAACACGTCAAGGTCTTGTGTTCAGGAAGCGAAGGCCCCGCACCCGGGCAGCCGAAGGGCCCGGCACCCCTGGGGTGCCGGGCCCTAGTGACACGGACCGTCAGCGCATCAGCACGCCCGCGCCCTCGCCGGTCGATTCCGTCGGCTGTGCCACCAGGCCGAGTTCGGCGCCCGAGGCCAGCAGCCGGTGGGCCGGCAGCACCCGCACGGTGTAGCCGTACGGGCCGGTGCGGTCGAGGGCGAGCGGGCCGTCGTACAGCCAGCGGCCCTCCAGGTCCTGGCCGCCCGCCGGTTTCAGCGGGAAGACCTGGGCGTCCGAGATCGCGTCGGCGGAGTCGACGCGGCCGGCCACCGCCTGCACCTCCACGTCGTCAGGATCAAGCGCCCCGAGGGTGATCCTGACCCGCAGCGCCAGAGTGGAGCCCAGCTCGGCCGAGCTGCCCGCCTCGGTGGGCGTCACCGCCTCCACATGGTCGACGGCCACCCGCGGCCAGGCGACCCGGACCCTGGCCTTCCAGCCGGCGAGCTCCCGTGCCGTGGCGTCGTCCAGTGAACGCCGGGCCCGGGCCGCGGGGGTGTACAGCCGCTCCACGTACTCACGGACCATCCGGTCGGCGAGGACCTTCGGGCCCAGCGTGCCCAGGGTGCTGCGGACCATCTCGATCCACCGCCCGGGCAGCCCCTCCTCCCCCTGGTCGTAGAAGCGCGGCGCGACCCGGTCCTCGATCAGCTCGTAGAGGGCGCCCGCCTCCAGGTCGTCACGCCGGTCCTCGTCCAGCGCGGAGCCGTCGGCCGTGGGGATGGCCCAGCCGAAGTCCGGCTCGAACCACTCGTCCCACCAGCCGTCCAGGACCGACAGGTTGAGGCAGCCGTTGAGTGCCGCCTTCATCCCGCTCGTACCGCATGCCTCCAGCGGGCGCAGCGGGTTGTTCAGCCAGACATCGCAGCCCGGGTAGAGCTTCTGGGCCATCGCCATCCCGTAGTCGGGCAGGAAGACGATGCGATGGCGCACCCTGGGGTCGTCGGCGAACCGGACCAGCTCCTGGACCAGGCGCTTTCCGCTGTCGTCGGCCGGGTGCGCCTTGCCCGCCACGACGATCTGGATCGGGCGCTCGGGATGCAGGAGCAGCCTCCGCAGCCGGTCCCGGTCGCGCAGCATCAGCGTCAGCCGCTTGTACGAGGGCACCCGGCGGGCGAACCCGATGGTGAGCACGCCGGGGTCCAGCACCCCGTCGATCCAGCCGAGTTCGGCAGCCTGTGCGCCGCGGTTGAGCCAGGAGGCACGCAGCCGCTCCCGCACCTCGGTCACCAGTTGTTCGCGCAGGGTGCGCCGCAGGTCCCAGAGCTGCCGGCCGGGGATCTGCCCGACGGAGTCCCACCGGCCGGGGGTGCCCCCGGACTCGGTGCGCAGCCGGTAGACCTCGGGCGCGACCCAGGTGGGTGCGTGGACCCCGTTGGTCACTGAGGTGATCGGCACCTCCGGGGCGTCGAAGCCCGGCCAGAGACCGGCGAACATCTCCCGGCTGACGGCGCCGTGCAGGGTGGAGACGCCGTTGGCGCGCTGGGCGAGCCGGAGCCCCATGACCGCCATGTTGAAGACGCCCGGATCACCGCCGGCGTAGGTCTCCGTGCCCAGGTGCAGGATGCGGTCGGCCGCGACGCCGGGCAGTTCGCCGTCGTCGCCGAAGTGACGGGCGACCAGTTCGCGGTCGAACCTGTCGATGCCGGCCGGGACCGGGGTGTGGGTCGTGAAGACGGTGCCGGCGCGGACGGACTCCACCGCGGAGTCGAAGTCCAGGCCGGTTCCGGAGAGCTCCCGGATCCGTTCGAGTCCGAGGAAGCCGGCGTGACCCTCGTTGGTGTGGAAGACCTCGGGGTCCGGATGGCCGGTGAGGCGGCAGTAGGTCCGCACCGCGCGCACCCCGCCGATGCCAAGCAGCATCTCCTGGAGCAGCCGGTGTTCGCTTCCGCCGCCGTAGAGCCGGTCGGTGACCTCGCGTTCGACGGGGGCGTTGTCCTCGACGTCGGAGTCGAGCATGAGCAGCGGCACCCGGCCCACGTGGGCCTGCCAGATCTGGGCGTGCAGCGAGCGGCCGCCGGGGAGGGCGAGGACGACCTGGCTGGGCGTCCCGTCGGCCTCGCGCAGGAGCGTGAGCGGGAGTTCGTTCGGGTCGAGGACGGGATAGCGCTCCTGCTGCCAGCCGTCGCGGGAGAGGCTCTGGCGGAAGTAGCCGTGGCGGTAGAGCAGGCCGACGCCGATGAGCGGAACGCCCAGGTCGCTGGCGGCCTTCAGATGGTCTCCGGCGAGGATGCCGAGCCCGCCGGAGTACTGCGGCAGGGCCGCCGTCACTCCGAACTCGGGCGAGAAGTAGGCGATGGCGGCGGGGGGCCCGTCGCCCTGGGCACGTTGTTCCTGGTACCACCTGGGGCCCTCCAGATACTCCCGGAGATCGGCGGACACCTCGGCCAGACGGTGCAGGAACTGCTCGTCCCGGGCCAGCTCGGCAAGGCGCCCGGCGGACACGGCACCGAGCAGGCGCACGGGGTCGCACTCCGCCGTCCGGCCGGCCACCGGGTCGACGGCCTGGAAGAGCTCACGGGTCTCGGTGTGCCAGGACCAGCGCAGGTTGCGCGCGAGATCGCTGAGCGGTTGAAGGGGATCGGGGAGGACGGGACGCACGGTGAATCGACGAATGGCCTTCACGTATTCCACCTTTACAGGGGACGTACGAATCCGAGGGGACGCACCGCTGTGTGCGCCGCTCCGTCACCCTCGACGGTAGCGGTGCGCGGCGTCCGGCAACCACGGCGCGCGACGGGCTCGAGGTGTGCGACCCCGGGCGGTCCGGCCGCCCCTGCCGCCGTCGCCTCGCGCGTCCCGTCGACCACCGCCCCCGGATCCGGCACCTCTCGCGTCCCGTACCTCACCGCACGCGGATCCAGGCACATCCGTCACAGGCGTTATGGCCGATTCCCTCACCTCGTGCGGCCTTGTGGGCCTTCGCATCACAGGGAAAGCTGCCCTGTGGCGCCCGTACCGCCCCGCGTGCGCCGGTTCCGCTCAATCCCGCTCACGCGCGGCGGAGCCCGGCGCATTCGGACTGTCACAGATACGCCCGAGTAGTTAACACACCGCCGGATTGGCCCACCGAGATCCGTGGGAAGGCTTCTCCGGTACCCGGACGCATGCATTCGGACGAGAGCCGAAAGCGATCCGTAACCGCCCCGTGCACGATTCATCCCCCGTCCACCGGCGATCCGCACACGGTTCGTATGCAATCGGTGCGGACGTCGTACGCATTCGGTCCACACCGGTGCGCCGGACCGTCCACCTCATCCATTCGAGTGCCATTCGAGTGAACGCGGACAGGAGCGGCCATGCCCACACCCCATCAGTCATCGACGGAGCAGCTAGAAAGGACCGAACCCCACCGTCGCGGCGCGCGCTTTCAGCCCTCCGCGCCCCTTTCGCGCCCTGTCGAGTCCGAGCTCCAGCCCCCAGGTGATTTCATGATCGGTCGCATTCCCGTCCTCGATGTCCAGCCGCTCGTCGACTGCGGCAGAAGGCCCGCCAAGGCCGTCGCCGGAGAAACCTTCCAGGTCACCGCGACCGTCTTCCGCGAAGGCCATGACGCGGTCGCGGCCGACGTCGTGCTGCGGGACCCGAGCGGGCGCCCCGGCCCCTGGACGCCGATGCGCGAGCTCGCTCCGGGCACCGACCGCTGGGGTGCCGACGTGACTCCTGAGGCGGAGGGCCGCTGGACGTACACCGTCGAGGCCTGGAGCGACCCGGTCACCACGTGGCGGCACGCGGCGCAGATCAAGATCCCGGCGGGGATCGACACCGCACTCGTCCTGGCGGAGGGCGCCGAACTGTTCGAGCGGGCCGCCGAGGGCGTACCCAAGCGGGACGGGCGCGAGTCGGTGCTGGCCGCGGTCGACGCCCTGCGCGACGAGTCCCGGCCGGCCGCTGCCCGGCTGGCCGCGGCCCTCGCCCCCGAGGCGTCCGCCGCGCTGGCCCGTCACCCCCTGCGTGAGCTGGTCACCGCGTCACGCCCGCACCCCCTCGTCGTCGAGCGCCGGCGCGCGCTGTTCGGCTCCTGGTACGAACTGTTCCCCCGCTCCGAGGGGGCGAGGTTCGAACCGGTCAAGGCGCCCCGGAAGGGTCGTACGGCCAAGGGGGCCGCCGCCCCGAAGCCGCCCCGGATCATCAGCGGCACGTTCCGCACGGCGGCCGAACGACTGCCCGCGGTCGCCGCCATGGGGTTCGACGTGGTCTACCTCCCGCCCATCCACCCCATCGGCACCACCCACCGCAAGGGTCCCAACAACTCCCTCTCTCCCGCGCCGCACGACGTGGGTGTGCCGTGGGCGATCGGTTCGGCCGAGGGCGGTCATGACGCGGTCCACCCCGATCTCGGCACCCTGGAGGACTTCGACCACTTCGTCGAGACGGCCCGCACCCTGCGTATGGAGATCGCACTGGACTTCGCCCTCCAGTGCTCGCCCGACCATCCGTGGGTGGAGAAACACCCCGAGTGGTTCCACCACCGCGCGGACGGCACCATCGCCTACGCGGAGAATCCGCCGAAGAAATACCAGGACATCTATCCGATCGCCTTCGACAAGGATCTGCGGGGGATCGTCACGGAGACCGTGCGTATCCTGCGATTCTGGATGGACCACGGCGTACGCGTCTTCCGGGTCGACAATCCGCACACGAAGCCGGTGATCTTCTGGGAGAAGGTGATCGCCGACATCAACCGCACCGACCCCGATGTGATCTTCCTGGCCGAGGCGTTCACCCGCCCGGCGATGATGCGCACCCTTGCCGCCGTCGGATTCCAGCAGTCGTACACCTACTTCACGTGGCGCAACACCCGGCAGGAAATCACGGAGTACGTGACCGAGCTGTCCGGTGAATCCGCCTCCGTCATGAGGCCCAATTTCTTCGTGAACACCCCCGATATCCTTCCCGGTCATCTCCAGGAGGGCGGCAGGCCGGCCTTCGAGGCACGGGCGGTGCTCGCGGCGACCCTCTCCCCGTCCTGGGGGGTGTACGCGGGGTACGAGCTCTGCGAGAACACCCCCGTCCGCAACGGCAGTGAGGAGTACCTCGACTCGGAGAAGTACGAGATCCGCCCCAGGGACTGGGAGGCCGCCGAGCGCGAGGGCCGGTCGCTGGCCCCGCTCATCACCACACTCAACCGGATCAGGCGCCGTCATCCGGCGCTGCAGCAGCTGCGTGACGTGCACTTCCACTCGTCCGACAACGACGCCCTGATCGTGTACAGCAAGCGCTCCGGTTCGAACATCGTTCTGACTGTCGTCAACCTCGACCCGCACCACACCCAGGAGGCGACCGTCTCGTTGGACATGCCGCGACTCGGCCTCGAACGGCACGAGAGCGTGCCGGTGCGCGACGAGCTCACCGGCACTTCCTATCACTGGGGCAGGACCTTCTATGTGCGTCTGGAGCCGGGCGTCACGCCCGCGCACATCGCGGTCCTGCGACCGTCCCCGCCGACCGGAGGGTCACCCACACCATGATCGTCAATGAGCCCGTCCACGACAAGTTCGAGGACACCCCGGCCAAGGACCGCGATCCCGACTGGTTCAAGCGTGCTGTCTTCTACGAGGTCCTCGTCCGGTCCTTCCAGGACTCCAACGGCGACGGCATCGGAGATCTGAAGGGAATCACCGCCAAGCTGGACTATCTGCAGTGGCTGGGCGTCGACTGCCTCTGGCTGCCGCCGTTCTTCAAGTCACCGCTGCGCGACGGTGGTTACGACGTCTCCGACTACACAGCCGTGCTGCCGGAGTTCGGCGACCTCGCCGACTTCGTCGAGTTCGTCGACGCCGCGCACCAGCGTGGCATGCGCGTGATCATCGACTTCGTCATGAATCACACCAGCGACCAGCACGACTGGTTCCAGCAGTCCCGTACCGACCCCGACGGTCCGTACGGCGACTACTACGTCTGGGCCGACGACGACAAGCAGTTCCCGGACGCCCGGATCATCTTCGTCGACACCGAGACGTCCAACTGGACGTTCGACCCGGTGCGCAAGCAGTACTACTGGCACCGGTTCTTCTCGCACCAGCCCGACCTCAACTACGAGAACCCGGCGGTGCAGGAGGAGATCATCTCCGCGCTGCGCTTCTGGCTGGACCTCGGCATCGACGGCTTCCGGGTCGACGCCGTGCCCTACCTCTACCAGCGCGAAGGCACCAACTGCGAGAACCTCCCCGAGACCCACGGCTTCCTCAAGCGGGTCCGCAAGGAGATCGACGCCAACTACCCGGACACCGTGCTGCTCGCCGAGGCCAACCAGTGGCCCGAGGACGTCGTCGACTACTTCGGCGACTACCAGGCCGGCGGCGACGAGTGCCACATGGCGTTCCACTTCCCGGTGATGCCGCGGATCTTCATGGCCGTACGGCGCGAGAGCCGCTACCCGGTCTCGGAAATCCTGGCCAAGACACCGGCGATCCCGTCGAGCTGTCAGTGGGGCATCTTCCTGCGCAACCACGACGAGCTGACGCTCGAAATGGTCACGGACGAAGAACGCGACTACATGTACGCGGAGTACGCCAAGGATCCGCGGATGCGGGCCAACATCGGGATCCGCCGCCGCCTCGCGCCCCTGCTGGACAACGACCGCAACCAGATCGAGCTGTTCACCGCCCTGCTGCTGTCCCTGCCCGGCTCCCCGATCCTCTACTACGGGGACGAGATCGGGATGGGCGACAACATCTGGCTGGGCGACCGGGACGCCGTACGCACCCCGATGCAGTGGACGCCCGACCGCAACGCCGGTTTCTCCTCCAGCGATCCGGGGCGGCTCTACCTCCCCACGATCATGGATCCGGTCTACGGCTACCAGGTCACCAACGTCGAGGCGGCGATGGCCTCGCCGTCGTCGCTGCTGCACTGGACACGGCGGATGATCGAGATCCGCAAGCAGAACCCGGCGTTCGGGCTCGGCTCGTACAACGAACTGCCCTCCTCCAACCCCGCCGTGCTCGCCTTCACCCGTGAGCACGGGGACGATCTCGTGCTGTGCGTGCACAACTTCTCGCGGTTCGCGCAGCCGACGGAGCTCGATCTGAGGTCCTTCAACGGGCGTCATCCGGTCGAGCTGATCGGCGGGGTGCGCTTCCCCGCCGTCGGTCAGTGGCCCTACCTGCTGACTCTCGCGGGACACGGCTTCTACTGGTTCCGGCTGCGGAAGGACGCACCGCCGAGCTGATGCGGCCCAAGGGCTGTCCCGCAATCCGTGGTGGATCGGCGCGCGGCGTCGGATGCGGTGCATCGCAAGGCGGAGGAGCGTCCGCATACTGGATGTATTCGGACGTTCCGACAACGCGGCGAGGTGCCGTAGCTGTCGTCGCGCGCCCGCCAGGGAATACGGGACAGCCCTTGGGCGTCCGGCACCACCGGCGGGGCGGTTTCCGCCGCCCCGCACGGGGCACTCTTCCCCCCATATCGAGCACTTCCGTAGCCTTCTTGGATCTTCCTGGCGTTTCGATCACTCCGAGTCGAGTCCGTACGGACCATCCTGACCCGACACGTCCCGCACAGCCGGACAGCCAAAGCCGCAATCCGGGACACTCTTCGCATCCTGTGGTGTGCCCGGGGAAAGGACGCGATGCCATGTCGGAGGCTGCATCCGCTCAGGTCACCCTGGCGAACAGCACAGCCCTGCTCCCGTCTCTCGGACCGCTGCTGCACGAATGGCTGCCCCGGCAGCGGTGGTTCGCGGGCAAGGGGCGGCCCATCACCGCCTTCTCGCTCGTCTCGGCGACCGAAATACTGCCGGTGGACCCCGGCGCGGCCGAAACCGGTCCCGGGCTCCTCCACCTCCTGGTGAGAGTCCATCAGCCCACGATGCCGGCCCAGCCTCCCCCGGACTGCTACCAGTTGCTGCTCGGTGTACGGTCCACGCTGCCCCCGCGGCTGGCGCCCGCCCTCATCGGGCAGGTGCCGGACGGACCACTGGCCGGCCACACCGTCTACGACGGCCTCCACGACCCCCGCCTCGCCTCCCTGCTGCTGGAGCGGCTGCGCACACCCGGCGGGCTCGGCGGCCTGCGCTTCGGCCGGGGAAAGGAGCCGATCCCCGCCGGGCTGACCCCCCGGGTGCTGGACACCGAGCAGTCCAACTCCTCGCTCGTGTACGGCGACTCCTACATCCTCAAGATCTTCCGCCGGGTGTTCCCCGGCACCAACCCCGATCTGGAACTGCCCCTCGCGCTCGCCCGTGAAGGATGCGGACGCGTCCCCGCACCGGTCGCCTGGTTCGAGGCCGCCGCGCCGGAACGTCTCACGCTCGGCGTGCTCCAGCCCTTCCTGCCCGGCGCCCAGGACGGCTGGCAGCTCGCCCTGCGCGCGCTGGCGGCGGGCGACGACTTCACGCACGAGGCCCACGCCCTGGGCCGGGCCACCGCCGAGGTGCACACCGCGCTCGCCGCCGCCCTGCCCACGCCGTCCCTGCAACGCGCCCAGACCGATCAGCTGGCCGCCGCCATGGTGCGGCGGCTGGAGGCGGCCGCCCACGCGGTGCCCGAGCTGGTCCCGTACGTACCCGGACTGCGTGCCGCCTTCGACGCCGTGACCGAACCGGGCCACCGGAGCCACGGCTGGACCGCCCAACGGGTGCACGGTGATCTCCACCTCGGCCAGACACTGCGCGGGACCGACGGTTTCTGGTCACTGATCGACTTCGAGGGCGAACCGGCCCGCCCGCTCCCGGAGCGCCGCAGCCCTCAGCCGCCGGTGCGCGACATCGCCGGAATGCTCCGCTCCTTCGACTACGCGGCCCGCTCGCACCGGCCCTGGAACGCCGCATGGGCGGCGCGCTGCCGGACCGCCTACTGCGACGGTTACGCGCAGACCACGGGCGTCGACCCCCGGGACGAGCCGGAGCTGCTGCGCGCCCACGAGACCGACAAGGCGGTCTACGAGGTGCTGTACGAGGCCCGCCACCGGCCCGACTGGCTGCCGGTCCCGATGGCCGCGATCCACCGTCTGGCGGCCGACGCCGACTGACGCGGCAAGGCACTCCCGTACCGCATCCGGCCCGCCGGCCCCCCTTTCCGCCCGCCCCGCCCCATCCACACCCTCCGAGGAGGCTGTCCCTGTGACCGCCCGCAAGCCGTCCCGCAACGCGTCCGATCCCGCCCAGCCCACCATCGACGCCCCTCTCCCCGTGGCCCCCCTCTCCTCGGCCCCCGCCGAGCACGCGGACGCCGCGGCCGGCCCGGCCACCGGGACCCTCGCACCGGTGGAGGCGGACGCACCGCCCGCCGGGGCCGCAGCACCACCGGTCAAGCGGGCGAAGCGGACGGCTGCCCCGCCGCGTCCCCGCCGCGCGGGCGGGCAGGGGGTCCGCCCGGCCCGGGTGCTCGACGACGGGGACCGGGCACGGCTGCTGGCGGGTGAGCACCACGCCCCGCACGAACTGCTCGGCGCCCACCAGATCCGCGGCGGGGTCACCTTCCGGGTGCTGCGCCCGTTCGCCCGCTCCGTCACCGTGCTCGCCAAGGGGCTGCGGGCCCAGCTGCTCGACGACGGCGACGGGTTCTTCTCCGGGCTCCTGCCGATGCCCGCGGTCCCCGAGTACCGGCTGCTGGTGGCGTACGACGACAACGAGATCGAGATCCACGATCCGTACCGCTTCCTGCCCGCGCTCGGCGATCTCGATCTGCATCTGATCGGCGAGGGCCGGCACGAGGAGCTGTGGACCGCGCTCGGCGCCCGGACCATGGAGCACCAGGGCGTCACCGGCACCCGGTTCACCGTGTGGGCGCCCAACGCCCGCGGGGTGCGCGTCAGCGGGGACTTCAACTACTGGGACGGCACCGGATTCCCGATGCGTTCGCTCGGCTCCACCGGGGTGTGGGAGCTGTTCCTGCCGGCGATCGGGGAGGGGGCGCTGTACAAGTTCGACATCTGCCGCCCGGACGGCTCGCACACGCTGCGCGCCGACCCGATGGCCCGCCACGCCGAGGTCCCGCCGTCCAACGCCTCCGTCGTGACGGCCGCGCACCATGTGTGGCAGGACCAGGAGTGGATGGCCCACCGCGGGGACGTACCCGTGCACGAGGCGCCGCTCTCGGTCTACGAGGTGCACCTGCCGTCCTGGCGCCCCGGCCTCACCTACCGCCAGCTCGCCGAGCAACTCCCCGCGTACGTACGCGATCTGGGCTTCACGCACGTGGAGCTGATGCCGGTCTCCGAGCACCCCTTCGGCGGCTCCTGGGGCTACCAGGTCACCGGCTTCTACGCCCCGACGTCCCGGATGGGCTCGCCCGACGACTTCCGCTTCCTCGTCGACGCGCTGCACGGAGCCGGGATCGGCGTCATCGTCGACTGGGTGCCCGCGCACTTCCCGCGTGACGACTGGGCGCTCGCCGAGTTCGACGGCCGCCCGCTGTACGAGCACTCGGACCCGCAGCGGGCCGCCCACCCGGACTGGGGCACGCTCGAATTCGACTACGGCCGCACCGAAGTGCGCAACTTCCTCGTCTCCAACGCCACTTACTGGTGCGAGGAGTTCCACATCGACGGGCTGCGGGTCGACGCGGTCGCCTCGATGCTCTACCTCGACTACTCACGCGAGGACGGGGAGTGGTCCCCGAACGAGCACGGCGGCCGCGAGAACCCGGACGCCGTCGCCTTCCTCCAGGAGATGAACGCGACGGTCTACCGCCGCAACCCCGGCGTCGTGACGATCGCGGAGGAGTCCACCGCCTGGGACGGCGTCACCCGCGCCACCCATCATGTCGGCCCCGGCGGGTTCGGCGGTCTCGGGTTCGGCCTGAAGTGGAACATGGGCTGGATGCACGACTCGCTGGAGTACGTGTCGAAGGAGCCGGTGCACCGCAAGTACCACCACAACGAGATGACCTTCTCGATGGTGTACGCGTACAGCGAGAACTACGTCCTGCCGATCTCGCACGACGAAGTCGTGCACGGCAAGCGGTCGCTCGTCAGCAAGATGCCCGGCGACTGGTGGCAGCAGCGCGCCAACCACCGCGCCTATCTCGGCTTCATGTGGGCCCACCCCGGCAAGCAACTCCTCTTCATGGGGCAGGAGTTCGCGCAGGGCGCGGAGTGGTCGGAGGGGCACGGCCCGGACTGGTGGCTGCTCGACCCGTCATACGCGGCGGAGAGCGACCACCGGGGCGTCCGGACGCTGGTCAGCGATCTGAACACGGTGTACGGGGCGACGCCCGCGCTCTGGCAGCGCGACACCGTCCCCGAGGGCTTCAGCTGGATCGAAGGCGGCGCCGCGGAGGACAACGCCTTCGCGTTCGTGCGCTACGACGCGGCCGGATCGCCGCTGATCGCCGTCTCCCACTTCTCCCCGGTGGTGCGCCACGACTACCGCATCGGTGTGCCGGACGGGCCGGAGGCCTGGGTGGAGGTCCTGAACACGGACGCGGCGCAGTACGGCGGCGGCGACGTGCGCAACGAGGAGCCGCTGAAGCCGGAGGCGGTGGGCGCACACGGCAGGGACACCAGCATCACGCTGACGCTCCCGCCGCTGGCGACGGTGTGGCTGCGGCCCGCCTGAGCGGGCGGCGCCGGAGTGAGGGCAGGGCCGGTGGGGGCGGGGTGCGCCCCCACTCCCCCAACCTGCCCCCACTCCCCCAACCTGCCGACAGGCCGACAGGCCGACAGGCCGACAGGCCGACAGCGGACCGTTGACCCGGTCGTCGAGCAACACGAAGCTGCGCTGGATGTGGCGCCTTCCTTGCTGCTCGAAGCCCCAGTCGTAGGCGACGACGCCCCCCACCTGAGGGCCCGCGGCCCGAAGTCGGCCGTCCCGCAGGACGGTCACCAGCTGTCCCGGGCGTGCCATCGAGTCAGCCGCGGCGCCCAGGCTGCCATGGGGCACCACGGCCGCCGGAAGGCGCCGCCGACGGTCCGCGCCGTCGAAGACCACGGTGTACGTCCGGACCCCCTGCGGGCGACGTCGGAGCGAGGCCGGGACCGCACCGCGAAGGGTGTGGCACGGACCCCCTTCCGAGAGCTGTCCGCCGGGGCGTGGGCCGGTCCTCAGAACGCCGCCGGCAGCACGTCCTCGAGCTCCTGGAGCAGACGGCGCTTGGGGCGGGCGCCCACCATCGACTTCACCGGTTCGCCGTCCCGGAAGACCATCAGGGTCGGCATCGACAGCACGGCGTAGCGGCCCGTGATCTCCGGGTTGTGGTCCACATCGATCTGCACCACCTTGAGCCGGCCGGTCTCCTCCTCGGCGATCACGCCGAGCACCGGGGCCAGCTGACGGCAGGGGCCGCACCAGTCGGCGGTGAATTCGACGAGGACCGGCAGACCGGCTGCCAGCACCTCGGCGTCGAACGTCGTGTCGGTGACCTCGGCGACACCTTCTGCGTGGATCATCCTTCGTCCTCCCAGTTCAGTTCACAACGTGGTTCGGGCCCGCCCGGCAGCTCGGCGGACGTCTCGATCTCGGCGCGGGCCAGCTGGGCACCCACCTCTGTGCGGACCGACTGCAACTGGCCGATGAGCGCGTCCAGCTCGCCGAGCTTGCGCCGGTAGACGGCCAGCGAGGCCGGGCAGGCGTCGCCCGCCGAATGGCCGGCGCGCAGACAGTCGACGAAGGGGCGGGTCTCCTCCAGATCGAACCCGAAGTCCTGAAGGGTCCGGATCTGCTGGATGAGCCGCAGGTCGCCCTCTTCGTAGGTGCGGTATCCGTTGTCCGCACGGCGTGCGGACAACAGCCCCCGTGACTCGTAGTACCGCAGCGTCCGTGTCGTCGTCCCGGCGCGTTCGGCCAGCTCCCCGATTCGCATACCCCGACGGTAATCCTTGACGTCGGCGTCAAGGCAAGGGCGGACAGGCACACGAAGGCGGCCGGTACGGGAGTCCCGACCGGCCGCCACGGCAACGCGTTACACCTTCGCGAGCGAGGGCTGCTCCTCGCCGCCGTCCCTGGCCTCCGGGACGTACGGCTCGGCGGGGCCCTCGTCCGCGAGCATGCTCTCGTCGAACGGAAGCGCTCCGGAGAGGACCTGGTCCACCCGTGCCCGGTCGATCTCCTTGGTCCAGGTGCCGACGAGCACCGTGGCCACCGCGTTGCCCGCGAAGTTCGTCAGGGCGCGGGCCTCGCTCATGAAGCGGTCGATGCCGACGATCAGGCCGACGCCGTCCACCAGCTCGGGACGGTGCGACTGGAGGCCGCCGGCGAGGGTGGCGAGGCCTGCGCCGGTGACGCCCGCCGCACCCTTCGAGGCGATCACCATGAAGACCAGCAGCGAGATCTGCTCGCTGATGCTCAGCGGGTCGCCCGTCGCGTTGGCGATGAACAGCGAGGACATCGTGAGGTAGATCGCGGTGCCGTCGAGGTTGAAGGAGTAGCCGGTCGGCACGGTGATGCCGACGACGGGCTTGCTGACGCCCATGTGCTCCATCTTCGCGATGAGGCGCGGCAGCGCCGACTCGGACGAGGAGGTGGAGAGGATGAGCAGGAACTCCCGGCCCAGGTACTTCAGCAGGGAGAAGATGTTGAGCCCGGCCACCAGGCGCAGGATCGTACCCAGGATCAGGAACACGAAGAGCGCGCAGGTGATGTAGAAGCCGATCATGATGACCGCGAGGGACTTCAGCGCGTCCACGCCGGTCTCGCCGACCACGGCCGCCATCGCGCCGAACGCGCCGACCGGGGCCATCCACATGATCATGGCGAGGATACGGAAGACGAGACGCTGGATGTGGCCGATGCCGCGCAGGACCGGCTCGCCGGCCGATCCCATGGCCTGCAGCGCGAAACCCGCGAGCAGGGCGATGAGCAGGGTCTGGAGAACCTCGCCGGCGGTGAAGGCCGACACCATGGTGTCGGGGATGATGCCGAGCAGGAAGTCCGCTGTGGACTCGCTGTCCCCCGCCTGCGCCTCACCCGCGGCGCGGGTCGCCTCGGTGATGTGGAGGCTGGAGCCGGGCTCCAGGATGTTGCCGACGACCAGGCCGATGGCCAGGGCGACGGTCGACATCACCAGGAAGTAGCCGAGGGCCAGACCGCCGACGGCGCCGACCTTGGCGGCCTTGCGGACCGAGCCGACGCCCAGCACGATCGTGCAGAAGATGATCGGCGAGATCATCATCTTGATGAGGTTGACGAAGCCGGTTCCGATCGGCTTGAGCTCGACGGCGGTGTCCGGAGCGACGAGGCCGACCACAATGCCGAGCCCCACCGCCGCGATCACGGCAAGATACAGATACTTCGTACGGTCCCGCTTGGCGGCGGCCACTCCCACGGGGGTCTCCTCGGCTCGTTCTTGTCCCTCCCCCGTCCCTGGGGGCCCCGGCGACTATCCCGCCTCTTGTGACGCCGGTCACCCTTGCGTGCATTTCGTTCATTTGTTTTCAGCCAGGCAGACTGTGAGGATGCGCTTCCCCCGTACCCGCCCGCGCAGCCTGGCGGGCCAGCTCTTCGCCATGCAGGTGGTGCTGGTCGCGGCCGTGGTGGCGGGGTGCGCGTTCTTCGCGTACGTCTCGGGCAGCGGTCAGGCCAAGGAGACCGCGACCCGGCAGGTGCGGGCGGCCGCACTGGCGATCGCCGGTTCGCCTTCGGTACGGGAGGCGATCCGCACCCCGGACCCGTCGGCCGTGCTCCAGCCGTACGCGGAGCAGGTCCGCAAGGACACCGGGATCGCCTTCGTCACCATCATGGATCCGCACCGGGTCCGCTGGACGCATCCGGACGCCGACCAGATCGGCGCGACCTTCCTCGGGCACACCGCACGGGCCCTGCGCGGCGAGACCTTCTCGGAGACGTACACCGGCACGCTCGGCCCCTCGATACGGGTCGTCACGCCGATCCGGGACGGCGGCAGGATCGTCGGCCTCGTCAGTGCGGGCATCACGGTCGAGCGGGTCTCCTCGCAGGTGCGGGCCCAGCTGGGTGCGCTGGGGCTGGCGGCGGGCGCGGCGCTGGCGCTCGGCGGTCTCGGCACGTACGTGATCAACGCCCGGCTGCGGCGGCACACCCACGGGATGAACGCCGCCGAGCTGAGCCGGATGCACGCCTACCACGAGGCCACCCTGCACGCGGTGCGCGAGGGGCTGCTCATGCTCGACGGGCAGCGCAGGATCGCCCTGATCAACGACGCGGGGCGCGAGCTGCTGGGCCTGGCTCCCGGCACGGTCGGGCGCCGGGTCGCCGAACTCGACCTGCCGGCCCCACTGACCGGGGCCCTGCTCGCCTCCGAGGAGCGGGTCGACGAGGTGCATCTGACGGCGGACCGGGTGATCGTGGTCAACACCCGTCCGGTGGTGGGCGGGGAGCGGCGCGGCACCGTCGTCACCCTGCGGGATCACACGGAACTCCAGGCGCTCTCCGGCGAACTGGACTCCGAGCGCGGGTTCACCCAGGCCCTGCGCTCGCAGGCGCACGAGGCGGCGAACCGGCTGCACACTGTGGTCTCGCTGATCGAGCTGGGCCGGGAGCAGGAGGCGGTCGGCTTCGCCACGGCGGAGCTGGAGCTGGCCCAGGTCCTCACCGACCGGGTCGTGGACGCGGTCGCCGAACCGGTGCTCGCGGCACTGCTGCTCGGCAAGGCCGCGCAGGCGAACGAGCGCGGGGTGGAGCTGGTGCTGGCGGACGACAGCCTGATCGACGACGGCTCCCTGCCCGCGACGCTGCCGCAGCGCGACCTGGTGACCATCCTCGGCAATCTGATCGACAACGCGGTGGACGCGGCGTCGGAGGCGGTGACCGGTACCCCCGGCACCGGTTCCGACGGCGTCCCCGTCCAGCGCACGGGTCCCCGGCCGGCCCGCGCCCGGGTCACGGTCACCGCACTCGCCGGCGACGGGGAACTCCTGCTGCGCGTCGCCGACAACGGGGCGGGCGTCGGACCGGCCGACGCCGCGGAGGTGTTCCGCCGCGGCTGGTCGACGCACGGCGCCGGCCGCGGGCTCGGCCTGGCGCTCGTCCGGCAGGCC
Organism: Streptomyces sp. NPDC002809; assembly: GCF_040295435.1. Taxonomy (NCBI): domain Bacteria; kingdom Bacillati; phylum Actinomycetota; class Actinomycetes; order Kitasatosporales; family Streptomycetaceae; genus Streptomyces; species Streptomyces sp. NPDC002809. The sequence continues at coordinate 9,943 of NZ_JBEOVJ010000064.1, read as the reverse complement.
GCGCACCGCAACGGCGGGGCCGTGGTGCTGGAACAGGGACCGGACGGCGGCGCGGAGTTCACCGTGCGGCTCCCGCTGCCGCGGGACAGCGGCGCCCGGAAGGAGGCGGCCCTGTGAACCCCGTGATCCGGGTGCTCGTCGTCGAGGACGACCCCGTCGCCGCCGACGCCCATCAGCTGTACGTGGACCGGGTCCCGGGATTCTCCGTGGCGGCCGTGGCGCACACCCGCGCCGAGGCGGTGCGGGCCCTGGACCGTGTCCCGGTCGACCTGCTGCTCCTCGATCTGTATCTGCCCGACGGGCACGGGTTGCAGCTCCTGCGTGCGCTGCGCGCGGCCGGGCACGCGGCCGATGTGATCGCGGTGACCTCGGCGCGCGATCTGGCCGTGGTCCGCGAGGGGGTCTCGCTCGGCGTCGTCCAGTACGTGCTGAAGCCCTTCACCTTCGCCACGTTGCGCGACCGGCTCGTCCGCTACGCCGAGTTCCGCTCCACGGCCGGTGAGGCGAGCGGCCAGGACGAGGTGGACCGAGCCCTGGCCACCCTGCGCACCCCGCAGCCGGCCCGCCTGCCCAAGGGCCTCAGCAGCCCGACCCTGGAGGCGGTGACCCGTGTGCTGCGGGCGGCCCCGGACGGCGTGACGGCGGCGGCGGCCGGACTGGAGCTCGGCATCTCGCGCATCACCGCTCGCCGCTATCTGGAACACCTCGTGACGGCCGGCCGGGCGGTACGCAGCCCGCAGTACGGACAGATCGGACGCCCGGAGCTGCACTACCGGTGGCTCGCGGAAGGGCGCTGAGCGGGGTCCGCGGCGACCCGGAGGAGGCCCCCCGGCCTGGACGTTCCTACGAGCCGTGATCTGGGGCGAACACACCGTAGTCATATGCCCCCCGGCCTCTTACGGTGGGGCCGTGCACCCCACCCCGCCTTTCAACGCCCCCGCCGCGCGCAGACTGCGCGAGGCCCTGGGGATGACTCCCGGCCATGTCGCCTACGGTCTCGGCGCCCAGTACGGACTCCGGATCAGCGCCGAGACGGTCGTCGACTGGGAGCGCGGGCTCGCCCGGCCGACCGAGTACGAACTCACGGCTCTGGCAGGGGTCTTGTGGTGCGCCCCGGGCGAACTCCTCACCGCTGCCAGAACGCTCCGCGAGCACCGGATCGCCCGGGATCTGACCATGGACGAGCTGGCGGGGCAGCTGGGGATGTCCGTGTCCGCGTATCTGCGGATGGAGGAATCGGGCAAGTGGCGGGGCAACGAGCGCCAGTCCGCCGCCCTCAGCGAGGCGCTGGGACTCGGCGCCGCCGCGTTCGTGACGGTCTCCGGACGGGACGAGGAACTGGCGGAGCTGCTGTGCAGCGCGGTGAAGACCCGCTGGCAGGCGTACGTACGACCGGTGTCCAAGCTCGCGCCCCTGGGCCGCCCTCAGGTCCAGAGCGCGCTGGAGCGGCTGCACGCCGACTATCAGGCGCTGATGGCGTCCACGCTCAGCTGGAGCAGCACGGGCACGGAGCGGGCGGGCGCCACCGGGGACGCCGGGCGGGCGTTCCTGGCGGGGATCGTGGACCGGTTCTGGGAGACGGCGGAGGCGTAGTGGCCCGTCAGGCGGGGTCCGCCGCGCTCCCGGCCCGCAACCGGCCCTGGAGGACGGCGAAGGCCGTACAGCTGACGGGCAGGACGACGGCCGCGGTGACCAGGATGCCGACGGCGACGGGGGCGAGGATGCCGGCGTAGTACGCGGCGAAGAAGTTGCCCGTGGCCTGTTCGAGGAGGTCCCGCACGAGGGGCCGCAGCGGCAGGGCGAGTTGCACGACCAGCCGGAGCACCCCGGCGGTGACGGCGGCCAGCGGCAGCGCGAGGGCGAGGACACGGAACGCCCCGGCACGCGTCCACGCCATCGCCCAGGAACGGCGCAGGGCCGCGCGGGCACCGAGACCGTCGGCGGCGGCGGCCGGGGCGAGCGTGAGGGCGAGGCGCAGCACCACGGCGAGGAACGCGGCGGGCACGGGAGAGAACTCGACGAGGGTGTGGGCCCACGATCCGCGTTCCAGAATCTGATCCTCGGTGTCGAGATGAAGGCCCGTGAGACGGTCCGCCACGACAGCGACGAGCAGTGGCAGGGGCCACACGATCAGGCCGCGCAGCACGTACACGGCGAGCACCGGCCGCAGCCGCGCGGAAGGCCCGCGGGACTCCGCCGCCACCGCCCGCGAGCAAGCGGCTTGCAGGGCCGCGCTGCCGGTACCGAGGAGAAGCAGGAACAACGGGAGCGTCCAGAGGGCGACCGGCACCAGGCCGCTGAGGTCGTGCAGGTAGGGGTCCTCGATCTGGTGGTACCGGATGCGTTCGTTCCGCATGTGGGTGAACAGCGGCCACGCGAGCGCGAATATCGCGGCCGTCATCAGCAGCCCGGCCAGTCCGGCCGCACCGGCGACCCGTAGGGTCGCACCCGCCAGGACGCCCCGGTTGTGCCGCAGGACCTCGAATACCGAGGCGGCCGGACCGCGTTGCCCGCTCCCGATCGCCGTCGGCGCCGTGCGGTCGTGCTGTGTGCGCATGGGACGAGCCTTCTGTACGTACCGGATCCGTTCGCTCCGGTGAAGGACGCCGAACGGACCCGGTGCGGTTCTCCGGACGCGCCCTGCTTCGGCGTGGCCCGCCGGGCGACGCGCGTACTACCCGACGGCTGGTGCGTTTTCACGGCTCCCGGCGAAGACACTGTGCCGATGGAACGAGTACGCCTTGCTGACCGCCTGGACGAAGTCGGCCAGGGCCGGCGCCGCCCGCGGAGCGACACCCCCGAGGTGTGGTCGGCGGATCGCCGGACGGGTGCCACCGTGCCGTCAACGAATCCGTCTGGCCAGCACCTGCCCCGGCCAGACGCCGGACAGGAAGCGTTCCGTGGCGGTGAAGCCGTTGCGCACGTAGTACGCGACCAATTCGCCTCCGCCGCCCGCCCAGCAGTCGACCCGCAGCAGTTCCACCCCGGCCCGCCGGGTTTCCTCGGCGGCATGGGCCAGCAGAACCGCCCCGATGCCCAGGCCCGCGTGTTTTCGGTCGCTCACCAGCAGCCGGACGTACCGCTCCGGCACGTCGGCCGGTGCGATCGGTATCTGTGGGCCGGGGCCGGTGTCCAGCACCAGGGCTCCGGCTGTCGCGCCGTCCAGCTCTGCGATGTACGAGGTGTTCTCGGTCGTGTAGCGCCGAACCCGTTCCGGCCCGCCGGGCTTCTGGGAATACGGCGTCGTACCCCATTGCCCGGTGTTTCCGCGAGCGTTCATCCAGGCCACCGCGGAGTCGAGCATGCCGAGAACAGCCGGTGCGTCGGCCGGGCCCCCCGGCCTGATCCGTAGGTCGTGCGCGTTGAGGGTCACGGCCGGAGTCTATGGACCGTCCCGTAATCCGTGGTGGATCAGCGCGCGGCGTCGGATGCGGCGCATCGCAAGGCGGAGGAGCGTCCGCATCCCGGATGTATTCGGTTGCTCCGGCAACGCGGCGAGGTGCCGTAGCTGTCGTCGTGCGCCCGCCGGGGATTGCGGGACAGCCCTCAGGGAGACGCACGACTCGGCGGAGCGTAATCGCAGCGGCGGAGAACGGACGGGCCCCGGCCGTCCCACCTGGGACTGCCGGGGCCCGATCGTCGCCATGCCGGTACCGGCACCGGCTCAGAAGACCGATTCGGCCTCGTGCATCCGGGCCACCGGCACCGTCTTGAGCTGGGTGACCGCGTCCGCCAGCGGCACCATCTCGATGTCGTTGCCGCGCAGGGCCGTCATGTTCCCGAAGTCGCCCCGGTGCGCAGCCTCCACCGCGTGCCAGCCGAAGCGGGTGGCGAGCACCCGGTCGTACGCGGTCGGGGTGCCGCCGCGCTGGACGTGGCCGAGGATGACCGGGCGGGCCTCCTTGCCGAGGCGGGTCTCCAGTTCCACGGCGAGGCGGTTGCCGATGCCCTGGAAGCGCTCGTGGCCGTACTGGTCGATCTCGCCCTTGGCGTACGGCATGGAGCCCTCGGCCGGGTGCGCGCCCTCGGCGACGCAGATGACCGCGAACTTCTTGCCGCGCGCGAAGCGTTCCTCGACCATCTTGACCAGGTCCTCGACCTGGAACTTCCGCTCGGGCAGGCAGATTCCGTGCGCACCGCCGGCCATGCCGGACTCCAGCGCGATCCAGCCCGCGTGGCGGCCCATCACCTCGACGACCATGACGCGCTGGTGGGACTCGGCGGTGGTCTTCAGCCGGTCTATGGCCTCGGTGGCGACGCCCACGGCTGTGTCGAAGCCGAAGGTGCGGTCGGTGCCGGAGATGTCGTTGTCGATGGTCTTCGGGACGCCGACGACGGGCATGCCTGCGTCCGACAGCATCCGGGCGGCCGTGAGGGTACCCTCACCGCCGATCGGGATCAGTGCGTCTATCCCGTAACGGCGGCTCAGCTCGGCGCAGTTCTCCGCCGCCTCGCGCAGCCGGTCGCGCTCCAGGCGGGCCGAGCCGAGGATGGTGCCGCCGCGGGCGAGGATGCCGCTCACCGCGTTGAGGTCGAGGGGACGGAAGTGGCCGTCGAGGAGGCCCTTGAACCCGTCCTCGAAGCCGATGACCTCATCGCCGTGACCCACCACGGCACGGTGCACGACCGAGCGGATCACTGCGTTCAGGCCTGGGCAGTCGCCGCCTGCGGTGAGAACTCCGATGCGCATCGTGCTGTATCTCCTGTTCGCTAGACCCTCATCCGCCGGGAAGGCCCTGGGGCCGTCCTGTGCTGTGCGGGCCGGGGCAACGGCGTCATCCCCCGTACCGTGAGTCCAGAGGATTGTCCCACGTCAGGTCCGTACCTCGCGCTTTCGGCTGCTCCATGGGCGTCCGGACCGGCTGCGGTGGTGGCTACGACGGCCGCGACCAGGGGCTTTCGTCCGGCGGGCGGCCTCTCGGTCCCCGCAGGTATCGTCAAACAGGCGATACCACTCGAACCGGACAACATACCGGACAAGAGATGACGGGAGAGCACGCGTGACGCGCAGCGTGTACGTGACCGGGATCGACCGGGGAGACGGCCGACAGGTCGTCGACCTGGGAGTCATGGAGCTCCTGACGCGCCAGGTGGACCGGGTCGGGGTCTTCCGGCCCCTGGTCCACGACGACCCCGACCGGCTCTTCGAACTGTTGCGGGCCCGCTACCGGCTCTCCCAGGACCCGGGCACCGTCTACGGGCTCGACTACCACGAGGCCTCCGCGATCCAGGCAGAACAGGGTACCGACGAACTGGTCTCGCGGCTCGTCGAGCGCTTCCACCGGGTGGCCGCGGACTACGAGGTCGTCCTCGTCCTCGGCACCGACTTCGCCGCCACCCAGCTCCCCGACGAGCTGGCGCTGAACGCCCGCCTCGCCAACGAGTTCGGCGCCTCGGTGATCGCGGTGGTCGGCGGCCAGGCCCAGGACGCGGAGTCGGTGAAGGCCGAGACGCGCAACGCCTACCGCGCGTACGCCGGGCTCGGCTGCGACGTGCTGGCGATGATCGTGAACCGGGTGGCCTCCGCGGACCGCGACGTCATCGCGGAGCGGCTCTCGGCGACGCTGCCGGTGCCCTGCTCCGTGCTGCCCGACGACCCCGCCCTCTCGGCGCCCACGGTCGCGCAGATCACCGCGGCGCTGGGCGGCACGGTGCTGCTCGGTGACGACGCGGGGCTGGCGCGGGACGCGCTGGACTTCGTGTTCGGCGGTGCGATGCTGCCCAACCTGCTGAAGGCGCTGACGCCGGGGTGCCTGGTGGTGACCCCAGGGGACCGTTCGGACCTGGTGGTCGGATCGCTCGCCGCGCACAGCGCCGGGACGCCGCCCATCGCGGGCGTGCTGCTGACGCTGAACGAGCGGCCGGGCGAGGAGATACTCAAGCTGGCCGCACGACTCGCACCGGGTACCCCGGTCGTCTCGGTGGCCGGCGGTTCCTTCCCCACGGCCGGGGAGCTCTTCGCCCTGGAGGGCAAGCTGAACGCGGCGACGCCGCGCAAGGCCGAGACGGCACTGGGACTCTTCGAGCGACATGTCGACACAGGCGCCCTCCTCGACGGGATCTCGGTCGCCCGCAGCGGCCGGGTCACGCCGATGATGTTCGAGCACGAGCTGCTGGAGCAGGCGCGCGCGGACCGGCGCCGGGTGGTGCTGCCGGAGGGCACGGAGGAACGGGTGCTGCGCGCCGCCGACGTGCTGCTGCGGCGCGACGTCTGCGACCTCACGCTGCTCGGCGACCCCGACGTCATCCGCAAGAAGGCCGCCGACCTGGGCATCGACCTGGCCGGCACCCAGCTGATCGACCCGCAGACCTCCGAGCTGCGCCAGCCGTTCGCGGAGCGGTACGCGCAGCTGCGCGCCCATCGCGGGGTGACGGTCGAGCTCGCGTACGACGTCGTCTCGGACGTCAACTACTTCGGCACCCTGATGGTCCAGGAGGGGCTCGCGGACGGCATGGTCTCCGGGGCCGTGCACTCCACGGCGGCGACGATCCGGCCGGCCTTCGAGATCATCAAGACGAAGCCAGGGGACCCCTCCCGGGGCGAAGCCTCTGGGGGAGCCTCGATCGTCTCGTCGGTCTTCTTCATGTGTCTCGCCGACAAGGTCCTGGTGTACGGCGACTGCGCGGTCAACCCGGACCCGAACGCGGAGCAGCTCGCGGACATCGCCGTGCAGTCCGCGGTCACCGCCGCCCGCTTCGGCGTGGAACCCCGGATCGCGATGCTCTCGTACTCGACCGGCACGTCGGGGTCGGGCGCCGACGTCGACAAGGTCCGCGAGGCGACGGACCGGGTGCGCGAGAGCCGCCCGGACCTGATGATCGAGGGCCCGATCCAGTACGACGCCGCGGTGGAGCCGAGCGTCGCCGCGACGAAGCTGCCCGGCTCCGAGGTGGCTGGCCAGGCGACGGTGCTGATCTTCCCGGACCTGAACACCGGCAACAACACCTACAAGGCCGTGCAGCGCTCGGCGGGCGCCGTGGCCGTCGGCCCGGTCCTCCAGGGGCTGCGCAAGCCCGTCAACGACCTGTCCCGGGGCGCGCTCGTCCAGGACATCGTCAATACCGTGGCCATTACGGCGATCCAGGCACAGGGCGAGGAGCGACCCGCATGACCACTCCGACCACCGAAGGCACCACCTCACGGCCGGGCCGGGTGCTCGTCCTCAACTCCGGATCCTCCTCCGTGAAGTACCAGCTCCTCGACATGCGCGACCACTCCCGGCTCGCGTCCGGCCTGGTCGAGCGGATCGGCGAGGAGACCTCCCGGCTCGTCCACACCCCGCTGGCCGGCGGCGGTGGCGAGAGCCGGGAGCGCACCGGCCGGATCCCCGACCACGAGGCGGCGCTCAAGGCGGCGGCCGAGGAGCTGGCGGCCGACGGGCTCGGCCTGGACTCCCCCGAACTGGCGGCGATCGGCCACCGGGTGGTGCACGGCGGGCTGCGGTTCACCGAGCCGACCGTGATCACCGACGAGGTGCTGAAGGAGATCGAGCGCCTGGTGCCGGTGGCGCCGCTGCACAACCCGGCGAACATCACCGGCATCCGCACCGCCCAGGCGCTGCGCCCCGACCTGCCGCAGGTCGCGGTCTTCGACACCGCGTTCCACACGACGATGCCGGAGTACGCCTCGCGGTACGCGATCGACGTGGAGACAGCCGACGCCCACCGGATCCGCCGCTACGGATTCCACGGCACGTCGCACGCGTACGTCTCCCGCAAGGCGGCCGAGCTGCTGGGCAGCGCCCCCGAGGACGTGAACGTCATCGTGCTGCACCTGGGCAACGGCGCCTCGGCCTCGGCCGTGGCGGGCGGCCGGTGCGTGGAGACCTCGATGGGACTGACCCCCTTGGAGGGGCTGGTCATGGGTACGCGTTCCGGAGACATCGATCCGGCGGTCACCTTCCACCTCAAGCGGGTGGCGGGCATGTCGGCGGACGAGATCGACGTACTGCTGAACAAGAAGAGCGGGCTGGTCGGCCTCTGCGGCGACAACGACATGCGGGAGATCAGGCGCCGGGTCGACGAGGGCGACGAGCGGGCCGCGCTCGCCTTCGACATCTACGTGCACCGGCTGAAGAAGTACATCGGCGCCTATTCGGCGGTCCTCGGGCGGGTGGACGCGGTCGTGTTCACGGCCGGGGTCGGGGAGAACTCGGCTCCGGTACGGGAGGCTGCCATCGCGGGTCTGGAGGAGCTCGGCCTCGTGGTGGACGCGGATCTCAACGCCGTACGGTCCGGCGAACCGCGGCTGATCTCGCCGAATTACGCACGGGTCGCGGTCGCCGTGGTGCCGACGGACGAGGAGCTGGAGATCGCCGGCCAGACCTTCGCACTGGTCGACAACTGAGCACCCCCGCGCCCCTTTGTATCTTCCACCAGACGGAATATTCCGCAGCGAAACAAACCGATAGGATCCGCCTCATGCGCCGTTCCAAAATCGTCTGCACCCTCGGTCCCGCCGTCGACTCCCATGAGCAGCTCGTCGCTCTGATCGAGGCCGGCATGAGCGTGGCCCGATTCAACTTCAGTCACGGTTCCCACGCGGAGCACCAGGGTCGTTACGACCGGGTCCGCAAGGCCGCCGCCGAGACCGGCCGGGCGGTCGGCGTGCTCGCCGACCTCCAGGGCCCGAAGATCCGCCTCGCGAAGTTCGCCGAGGGCCCCGTCGAGCTGGTCCGCGGGGACGAGTTCGTGATCACCGCCGAGGACGTCCCCGGGGACAAGTCGATCTGCGGCACGACCTACAAGGGCCTGCCCGGCGATGTCGCCAAGGGCGACCCGATCCTGATCAACGACGGCAACGTCGAGCTGAAGGTCGTCTCCGTGGACGGCCCCCGCGTCCGCACCATCGTCATCGAGGGCGGGGTGATCTCCGACCACAAGGGGATCAACCTGCCGGGTGCGGCGGTCAACGTCCCCGCCCTGTCCGAGAAGGACATCGACGACCTGCGCTTCGCCCTGAAGATGGGCTGCGACCTGGTCGCGCTCTCCTTCGTGCGGGACGCGAGCGACGTCAAGGACGTCCACAAGGTCATGGACGAGGAGGGCCGCCGGGTCCCCGTCATCGCCAAGGTCGAGAAGCCGCAGGCCGTCGACAACATGGAGGGCATCATCGCGGCGTTCGACGGCGTGATGGTCGCCCGTGGCGACCTCGCCGTCGAGTACCCGCTGGAGAAGGTCCCGATGGTGCAGAAGCGCCTGGTGGAGCTCTGCCGGCGCAACGCCAAGCCGGTGATCGTGGCGACCCAGATGATGGAGTCGATGATCACCAACTCGCGCCCGACCCGCGCCGAGGCGTCCGACGTCGCCAACGCCATCCTGGACGGTGCCGACGCGGTCATGCTGTCCGCCGAGTCCTCCGTGGGCGCGTACCCGATCGAGACGGTCAAGACGATGTCGAAGATCGTCGTCGCCGCCGAGGAGGAGCTGCTCTCCAAGGGCCTCCAGCCGCTGGTGCCGGGCAAGAAGCCCCGCACCCAGGGTGGTTCGGTGGCCCGCGCGGCCTGCGAGATCGCGGACTTCCTGAACGGTGAGGCGCTGGTCGCCTTCACCAAGTCCGGCGACACCGCCCGCCGCCTCTCCCGCTATCGCGCCGCCCAGCCCATCCTGGCCTTCACCACGGACGAGTCGACCCGCAACCAGCTGGCCCTCAGCTGGGGCGTCGAGGCCTACGTGGTCCCGCACGTGGACAACACGGACGCCATGGTGGACCTGGTCGACGCGGAGCTGCTGAAGCTGAACCGCTACAGCAACGGCGACACGATGGTCATCACGGCCGGCTCGCCTCCCGGCATCCCCGGCACGACCAACATGGTGCGCGTGCACCACGTGGGCGGCCAGAGCCGCGACCTGAGCAGGAGCTGGTGGGCTTGACGTAGCCCTTCGGGAAGCGTGCCATCAGTTCACTCCGGTGGGAGGGATCGGCCGTCCCGGCACTTGGGGA
>NZ_JBEOVJ010000063.1:0-50487 GCF_040295435.1 Streptomyces sp. NPDC002809 | reverse complement strand
GCCCCCGCCGCCGGGCCGTGCGGGTGGCGCTCCCGGTCCGCTCGGGTGCCGCCCGAGACCCGTAGCTGGGATGACCCCCCCCCCGCCCTCGCCGGGGGGGCGCCGCACGGACATCCGTGCGGCGCCCTCCGGCGTACGGGCGCTACAGCCAGCCCGCGAACTCCAGCGTCACTTCGCCTTCCTGGCGGCGCCCGGCCGCCAGCGCGCGGGTGCCCGACTCGACCGCACGGAACAGCGTCCAGCCGTGCAGCCGCTCACGGTCCACGTCCAGCGCGTCCGCGAGCTTCTTGATCCTCCGCCGGGCGGTGACCGCACCACTGGGTGAGGCGATCAGGTCCTCGACCCGGTCCCGCACCAGCCGCGCCAGATCGTAGGCCCGCTCCCCGACCACCGGCTCGGGGCCGACGGTCAGCCAGGGTGCGCGTTCGCCCGACAGCACCTTGCTCTGCCGGAAGTTGCCGTGCAGCAGCAGATCGTCCTCGGGGGAGTGGGCGACCAGCTCCGCGCGCGCCGCCAGGGCCGCAGAGACCAGGGGCTCCAGGGCGGGATCGGCCGCCGCGGAGGCCCGCATTCCATCGATCCGGAGCCCGGTCCGCCCGGCGACGGTCTCGAAGGCGTGCCCGGCGGGAGGTTCGACCCAGAGCCGCCGCACCGTCCCGGCCGCCTCCAGCAGCGCCTTCGCCTCCGGGAGCGAGCGCAGCGACACCTCGGGATGCAGCCGCTCCAGCAGCAGGGCACCCTCCGCGGCATCCGTGGCGGGCACCTCGTCCGGGGGAGCGATCAGCTTCACCGCGCCCCAGCCGTTCCAGTGCGCCAGCGCCGCCCTTTCGAGCTCAGGCGCCGCCCCCGCCGGGGCGAGCTTCAGCGCTGCCCGGGTGCCGTCGGCCCCGCGTACCAGCAGGACCAGGCTGCTGCGTCCGCCCGGGGCGGCGACCCGTTCCACGGTCGCTTCCCGCCCGGTCGCGGCCAGCGCCTGCTCGGTCAGGCCGGGAAGCCGTGCGAGCCAGTCCCCGGCGGCCGTATCCCCGTACGACTCGCCGAGCGCTCGCACCAGACGCTGCGGCGGTTCAAAACCCATACGTGCCGTGTTCCCTTTCAGAGTTCCTCAGTGCGCCGTGCCGGCCTGGGCCTCGGACCGGCCTGCCGTCACCTCGTCGCTGTCAGCGGTCCCGTCGGTGCGGGACCCGTCCGCGGCCCGCTCGGCGAGCCCGGGAAAGGGTACGCCGCTGCCGCGCCAGCGGACCGCGCGCACCGCTGCCTCCCGCAGGGCGTCCGCCGCCGACCGCCGCAACGGCCCCTCACAGGCCCGCACGAGGTCGGAGTAGACGTCCGCGACCCGGTCCTCCAGCACGGCGGCGAGGCGCACGGCCGAGGCGGCGTCCGGTACCGCGAAGGGCAGAGCGTACGCCGGACCCGCGGCCACCGGCTCGCCGCCCAGGTCGCGCACCGTCCGCACCAGCGCGTCGCGCCTGGCCCGGTGGGCGTTGTACGCGGCGGTTGCTTCGGTGCGGCGGTCCGCGGCGACCCGGGCGCCCGCCACGCCGTATCCGTACACGGTCGCGTGTTCGGCGGCCAGCGCGGCCTGCGCGGCCTCCAGGACCCCGTCGTCGCTCTCGTCGCTCATGCCTTCGTCTCCTTGGCCAGTTCGGTCAGCAGATAGGCGTGGGCCGAGGCCGCCGCGGCGACCGACGCGAGCAGCCGGGCGAGCTCCGGCGGGGCCTTCATCAGCGCCTGGGTGTGGGAGGCCGCGGCACGGCGTTCCGCGGCGGCCAGTTCCCTGACCGCGGCCGCGGCGTCACCGGTGCCGGGCCGGGTCCGGACGAGGCCGAGCGCGTCGCCGGGTCCCAGGGCCGTGATGTGGGCGCGGACGGCGTCCCGCAGGGGGGTGAGCCCGGCCGCGGTCGCCGGATGGGCCCGGACCACGTGCTCGTACTGGGCGAACAGTGACGTGCTCACGCTGCGGGCCTGGGTCCGGAGCGACGTCTCGGCCGACGACCGGGCGGCCGCGGTCCGCGCGTCGGCCCGTGCGGAACCCTTGCGTCCGGCGCTCTCGTCATCGCCGCTGCCGCAGCCGGCCAGCACCGCCCCCATGGCGATCGCTCCCGTCGCGGTCAGGGCTCCCCTGCGCGTCGTCCCCGTGCGCCGCACTTGTTCTCCTTCGGGCCTGGACCTGTCTTGACTGGATCTGTCCGGAAGTGATCACCGTGGGCGAGCGTACCCGCGCCCCGGGGGCCGGCGGACAGCAACACCCCCTGGGACCGGATACCCTTTGACCAGACACACGACGATCCCCACAACAGCACACGCGGCCGAGGAGTCACCCGGATGAGCACCACCCAGAGCGAGAGGCTGCGCGGGCTGGTCGAACCGCTCGTCAGCGCCGAGCAGCTGGATCTGGAAGAGATCGAAGTGTCCCGGGCCGGCCGTCGCCGGGTGCTGCGGATCATCGTGGACTCCGAGGAGGGCGTGGAGCTCGACGCCTGTGCGGATCTGAGCCGCGCGATCTCCGAGAAGCTCGACGAGACCGACGCGATGGGCGAGGAAGAGTACGTCCTGGAGGTCAGCTCTCCCGGTGCCGACCGCCCGCTGACGGAGCACCGCCACTACGTACGTGCCACGGGCCGCCTGGCCAGGCTGACCCTGAGCGAGGGCGGCGAGCTGGTGGCCCGCATCCTCGCGGTCGACGAAGAGGGTCTGGATCTTGAAGTGCCGGGCGTCAAGGGCCGCAAGCCCACGTCCCGCAGGATCGCCTTCGCCGAGATCGCCAAGGCGCGCGTGGAGCTGGAATTCAACCGCAAGGACAAGAAGGAAGAGGAGGCGTAGCCGTGGACATCGATGTGAAGCTTCTGAAGGGCTTGGCGCAGGACAAGGAGATCCCGTTCGACGTGCTCGTCGAGGCGATCGAGTCGGCCCTCCTCATTGCGTACCACCGCACGGACGGCAGCCACCGCAAGGCGCGTGTCGAGCTGGACGAGCGCGGCCATGTGACCGTGTGGGCCAAGGAGGACCCGGCCGACCTCGAAGAGGGCCAGGAGGCCAAGGAGTTCGACGACACCCCGTCGGGCTTCGGCCGGATCGCCGCGACCACCGCCAAGCAGGTCATCCTGCAGCGGCTGCGCGACGCGGAGGACGACCGGACGTTCGGCGAGTACGCGGGCCACGAGGGCGATGTCGTGACCGGCGTCGTCCAGCAGGGCAAGGACCCGAAGAACGTCCTGGTCGACATCGGCAAGCTGGAAGCCATCCTGCCGGTCCAGGAGCAGGTGCCCGGTGAGGAGTACACCCACGGCCTGCGGCTGCGCACCTATGTCGTACGTGTGGCCAAGGGTGTCCGCGGCCCGTCCGTGACGCTGTCGCGGACCCACCCCAACCTGGTGAAGAAGCTCTTCGCGCTGGAGGTCCCGGAGATCGCCGACGGTTCCGTCGAGATCTGCGCGATCGCCCGCGAGGCCGGCCACCGCTCCAAGATCGCCGTCCGCTCCACCCGCTCGGGCCTCAACGCCAAGGGCGCCTGCATCGGCCCGATGGGCGGGCGTGTGCGCAATGTCATGGCCGAGCTGCACGGCGAGAAGATCGACATCGTGGACTGGTCGGACGATCCGGCCGAGATGGTCGCCAACGCACTGTCGCCCGCGCGGGTGAGCGAGGTCGAGGTCGTTGACCTCGGCGCCCGTTCCGCCCGGGTCACCGTGCCGGACTACCAGCTCTCGCTGGCGATCGGCAAGGAGGGGCAGAACGCCCGTCTGGCCGCGCGTCTGACGGGCTGGCGCATCGACATCCGCCCGGACACCGAGACCGATGCCGAGCGCGACGTCGCGGACCGTGAGCGGGCCGAGCGGGCCCGGGAGCGCTCCGAGCGGCGCTGACCGACGACGACCCCGAAGACCCCGTCGGACCCCGGTCCTGACCGGGGTCCGACGGGGTGACAAGGAATAGATCTCGTCGGCGCGCCGCTGAGATCACGACAACATCCGTTCGATTTTTGCCCCAAACGGGTGAGGTCGGTACGGGGAGGTAGACTTAAACGTGTCTGGCCGGACGCACGCCCGCGCTTGCCCCGAACGAACCTGTGTGGGATGCCGGGAGCGAGCGACCAAGAGCGAGCTGCTGCGCATCGTGGTGGACGGGGACGCATGCGTCCCTGATCCTCGCGGTACGCTGCCCGGCCGGGGTGCATATGTACACCCCGTCTCCGACTGTCTGGACCTGGCGGTTCGCCGCCGGGCATTCCCCCGGGCCTTCAAGGCCAAGGGGCCGTTCGACCCCGCTGCGGTGCAGCGGTTCGTCGAGCGGGTGACACCGTAAGAAATTGAACGGCACGGGTCCCCGTGCGGTCAGGTACCTCGCGAGTTGGAAGTAGGTCGAGATTGCGATGAGCACTCGATGAGTACGCGATGAGTACGCCCATGAAGTAGCGACGGTCCGGCGGTAACCCGGACCTAAAAGGAGCGAAGTGGCTAAGGTCCGGGTATACGAACTCGCCAAGGAGTTCGGGGTTGAGAGCAAGGTCGTCATGGCCAAGCTCCAAGAACTCGGTGAATTCGTACGTTCGGCGTCCTCGACGATCGAGGCGCCGGTTGTACGCAAGTTGACTGACGCACTGCAGGGGCCCGGCGGCAACGCCGGCAAGTCCGCTGCGAAGCCCGGCGCGCCCCGCAAGGCCGCGCCCGTGAAGCCCGCAGCGCCCTCCCCGGCCGCTGCGGCACGTCCTGGTGCCCCGAAGCCCGGCGCACCGGCTCCCAAGCCGGCCGCCGCCGAGGCCCCGGCGAGCACCACCCCCGCTGCACCTTCCGCGCCGTCGGCGGGCCCGCGTCCGGGCCCCAAGCCCGCGCCGAAGGCCGCCCCGGTCACCCCGGTGCCCGCAGCCGAGTTCTCGGCTCCGGCCCCGGCCCAGCCGGCAGCGCCGCAGCAGCAGCAGGCCCCGCGTCCCGCGGGTGCCACCCCGGGTCCCCGCCCCGCCCGTCCGGCTCCGGCCGGCGGTCAGCGTGACGGTGGCCGCGAAGGTGGTCAGCGTGACGGCGGCCGCGGTGGAGAGCGTGGCGCCGAGCGCCCCGCCCGCCCCGCAGGCCAGGGCGCCCCGCGCCCCGGCGGCGCACGTCCGGCGGGTCCCCGTCCGGGCAACAACCCCTTCACCTCCGGTGGCTCGACGGGCATGGCCCGTCCGCAGTCGCCCCGTCCCGGTGGCGCCCCGCGTCCCGGTGGCGGCCAGGAGCGCCCCGGCGCCCCGCGTCCGCAGGGCGGCCCCGGCGGCGCCCCGCGCCCGCAGGGTCAGGGCCAGGGCGGCGCACGTCCGTCTCCCGGCGGCATGCCGCGCCCGCAGTCCCCTCGTCCCGGCGGCGCCCCCGGCGCCGGCGGTAACCGTCCGAACCCGGGCATGATGCCGCAGCGTCCCGCTGCAGGCCCGCGTCCCGGTGGCGGCCCCGGCGGTGGCCGTGGTCCCGGTGCCGGCGGCGGCGGTCGTCCCGGCGGCGGTGGCGGCGCAGGCCGTCCCGGTGGCGGCGGCGGCTTCGCAGGCCGTCCGGCCGGTCCCGGTGGCGGTGGCGGCGGCTTCGCCGGTCGTCCCGGTGGCGGCGGTGGCGGTGGCGGCGCAGGCCGTCCCGGTGGTGGCGGCGGCTTCGGCGGTCGTCCCGGATTCGGTGGCCGTCCCGGCGGCCCCGGTGGCCGTGGTGGCACACAGGGCGCCTTCGGCCGTCCCGGCGGTCCCGCGCGTCGTGGTCGCAAGTCGAAGCGGCAGAGGCGCCAGGAGTACGAGGCCATGCAGGCCCCGTCGGTGGGCGGCGTCATGCTGCCCCGTGGCAACGGACAGGCCGTCCGGCTGTCGCGCGGTGCCTCCCTCACCGATTTCGCCGAGAAGATCAACGCCAACCCGGCGTCGCTCGTCGGCGTGATGATGAACCTCGGCGAGATGGTCACTGCCACGCAGTCCGTCTCCGACGAGACGCTGAAGCTCCTCGCGGACGAGATGAACTTCGTCCTGGAGATCGTCAGCCCGGAGGAGGAGGACCGCGAGCTGCTCGAGTCCTTCGACATCGAGTTCGGCGAGGACGAGGGCGGCGAAGAGGCCCTGGTCTCCCGTCCGCCGGTCGTGACCGTCATGGGTCACGTCGACCACGGTAAGACCCGACTGCTGGACGCGATCCGCAAGACGAACGTCGTTGCGGGCGAGGCCGGCGGCATCACGCAGCACATCGGTGCGTACCAGGTCGGCGCCGAGGTCAACGGCGAGGACCGCAGGATCACCTTCATCGACACCCCGGGTCACGAGGCGTTCACCGCCATGCGTGCACGTGGTGCGAAGTCCACCGACATCGCGATCCTCGTGGTGGCGGCGAACGACGGTGTGATGCCCCAGACGATCGAGGCGCTGAACCACGCCAAGGCGGCCGACGTGCCGATCGTGGTCGCGGTCAACAAGATCGACGTCGAGGGTGCGGACCCGACCAAGGTGCGCGGTCAGCTCACCGAGTTCGGTCTGGTGGCCGAGGAGTACGGCGGCGACACGATGTTCGTCGACATCTCGGCCAAGCAGGGCCTCAACATCGAGGCGCTTCTGGAAGCCGTCGTCCTCACCGCCGACGCCTCGCTCGACCTGCGGGCCAACCCGGAGCAGGACGCGCAGGGTATTGCGATCGAGTCCCACCTCGACCGCGGCCGTGGTGCCGTTGCGACCGTCCTGGTCCAGCGAGGCACGCTGCGGGTCGGCGACACGATGGTGGTCGGCGACGCGTACGGCCGAGTCCGCGCGATGCTCGACGACAAGGGCGAGAACGTCGAGGAAGCGGGTCCCTCGACCCCCGTCCTCGTGCTGGGTCTCACCAATGTCCCGGGTGCCGGCGACAACTTCCTGGTCGTCGACGAGGACCGTACGGCCCGTCAGATCGCCGAGAAGCGTGCCGCTCGTGAGCGCAACGCCAACTTCGCCCGCAAGGGTGTCCGGTTCTCCCTGGAGAACCTGGACGAGGCGCTCAAGGCCGGTCTGGTCCAGGAGCTCAACCTCATCATCAAGGGCGACGCGTCCGGTTCGGTGGAGGCTCTCGAGTCCTCGCTGCTCCAGCTCGACGTCGGTGAAGAGGTCGACATCCGGGTCCTGCACCGCGGTGTGGGTGCGGTCACCGAGTCGGACATCGACCTGGCGACCGGCTCCGACGCCATCGTGATCGGCTTCAACGTGCGCGCCGCAGGGCGTGCCGCGCAGATGGCCGACCGCGAAGGTGTGGACGTCCGGTACTACTCGGTCATCTACCAGGCGATCGAAGAGATCGAAGCGGCCCTCAAGGGCATGCTCAAGCCGGAGTACGAAGAGGTCGAGCTCGGTACGGCGGAGATCCGCGAGATCTTCCGCTCGTCCAAGCTGGGCAACATCGCCGGTGTGCTGGTCCGGTCCGGCGAGGTCAAGCGCAACACCAAGGCGCGCCTGCTGCGCGATGGCAAGGTCATCGCGGAGAGCCTCAACATCTCCGGTCTGCGCCGCTTCAAGGACGACGTCACCGAGATCCGCGAAGGCTTCGAGGGCGGTATCAACCTCGGAAACTTCAACGACATCAAGATCGACGACGTCATCGCGACGTACGAGATGCGCGAGAAGCCGCGAGGCTGACCCGTACCTCAACAGTCGGGGCCGGTCGACGGGACGTATTTCCGTCGATCGGCCCCGGCCGTTCCGTGTACGGTTCTTGTGTCCCTGCCAATCACCGGCAGGGCGCGAACCCGAACCGGCGGGATATCCGGACACACATGTATGTGGGGACACTGTCCTTCGATCTGCTTCTCGGCGACGTACGGTCGCTGAAGGAGAAGCGCTCCATAGTCCGTCCGATCGTTGCCGAGCTCCAGCGCAAGTACGCGGTGAGCGTGGCGGAGACGGGCGGTCAGGACCTCCATCGCAGGGCCGAGATCGGCCTCGCCGTGGTCTCCGGGGAAACCGGGCACCTCACAGACGTACTCGACCGGTGCGAGCGATTGGTCGCGGGCCGGCCGGAAGTGGAGCTGCTGTCCGTACGGCGGCGGCTGCACAGCGACGAAGACGATTGAGCAAGGCGAGAAGGAGACGGACCAGTGGCCGACAACGCGCGGGCTAAGAAGCTGGCGGACCTCATCCAGGAGGTGGTCGCCGAGAAACTGCAGCGTGGAATCAAGGACCCGCGCCTGGGTACGCACGTGACCATCACGGACACCCGCGTCACCGGTGACCTGCGGGAGGCCACGGTCTTCTACACGGTCTACGGCGACGACGAGGAGCGCGCGAGCGCGGCGGCCGGGCTGGAGAGCGCCAAGGGCATCCTGCGCTCGGCGGTCGGTGCGGCGGCGGGGACGAAGTTCACCCCCACCCTCACCTTCATGGCGGACGCGCTGCCCGAGAACGCCAAGGCGATCGAGGACCTCCTCGACCGGGCACGGGCCTCGGACGCCAAGGTGCGCGAGGCGTCCTCGGGCGCCACGTACGCGGGCGAAGCGGACCCGTACCGCAAGCCGGAGGACGAGGACGAGGACTCACCTTCCGCATGACGCAGAACAAAACGCCGGACGGCCTTGTCATCGTCGACAAGCCGTCCGGCTTCACTTCGCACGACGTCGTCGCCAAGATGCGCGGTATCGCCCGGACCCGCCGCGTCGGACACGCCGGCACGCTGGACCCGATGGCGACCGGCGTGCTCGTGCTCGGCGTCGAGAAGGCCACCAAGCTCCTCGGCCATCTCGCACTGACCGAGAAGGAGTACCTCGGTACGATCCGGCTCGGCCAGGACACCGTCACCGACGACGCGGAGGGCGAGATCACCTCGTCCACCGACGCCTCCGGTGTGACGCGCGAGGGCATCGACGCGGGCGTCGCCGCCCTGACCGGCGCCATCATGCAGGTGCCGTCCAAGGTCAGTGCCATCAAGATCGACGGCAAGCGGTCCTACGCACGGGTGCGTGGCGGCGAGGAGTTCGAGATCCCGGCCCGGCCGGTGACCATCTCGTCCTTCCGCGTCTACGACGTCCGTGAGGCCGTCGCCGAGGACGGCACCCCGGTGGTCGACCTGGTCGTCTCGGTGGTCTGCTCGTCGGGTACGTACATCCGGGCCATCGCCCGGGACCTCGGCGCCGGGCTCGGCGTGGGCGGGCATCTGACCGCTCTGCGGCGCACCCGTGTCGGTCCGTACGGTATCGACGCCGCGCGGACGATCGACCAGCACCAGGAGGAGCTGGTCGTGATGCCGGTGGCCGAGGCCGCCGACTCGGCGTTCCCTCGGTGGGACGTCGACGACAAGCGCGCCAAGCTGCTGCTCAACGGCGTGCGGCTCGACATGCCCGCGTATCCGCCGGGGCCGGTCGCGGTCTTCGGGCCCGACGGGCGGTTCCTGGTACTCGTCGAGGAGCAGAAGGGCAAGGCCAGGAGCCTCGCCGTCTTCGCCTGACCTCCGGAGCCCCTTCCGTGACCCAGGGCCTTCCGTCCGGATCGTGCACGGCCCCGCGAGCCCTGCGTGATCCGGACGGAAGGCCCTGATCGTGGAGCGGGCAGGGCCTCTGTGCCCGCTCCACGCCCCCCACCGGAGTCTGTCCGGCGAACGTCCCTGATTCACCCCAACGGGCAGGCGCTCGGAGTGAATCGAGGGTGCAAACGGGGCGCTTTTACCCTGTTCGCCTCTCGTGCCGATCATCGCCGTCCTAACGTCGGATCATGGGATGCGGGGACCGGGCGACGCTGGTACGACTGTGCGATCCGGCGGGCCGGCCGCGGGGGACGGGGTTCGTCGCGGACGACCGGGGCACGGTCGTGACCAGCCACGAAGCGGTCGACGGCCTCCCGCACCTTCTTCTGCACGGCCAGGACGGCCGCAGCTGCCGCGTCGAGGCCCACGACATCACCGCACTGCCGGAGCTGGACCTCGCGCTCCTGCCCACCGGTGGACCGGACGTACTCGGAGCGCCGCCCCTGCCGATCGTCCAGCGGGAGCGGATCGACGCCGGTACCTACGTGGCGATCGCCGCGCACGGCTGGCGTGAGGCACGCGTCCTCGGCGCGACCCCCGTGACGTACACCGCGGGCGGCCGCACCCACACGATCGGCCGGGCGCTGGAACTGGCCCTCGGCACGGACGGCAGCGATGCCCTCCGGCTCGGCGGCGCGGCCGTCGGCGGGCCCGTGCTCGACCCGGACAGCGGCGCCGTGATCGCCGTCCTGGGCACCGCCCTGCGCGCCGGTCACGCCGCCGCCGGATGTGCGGTGCCGCTCGCCGGATCGGACCGGGACGGCGCGCTGGCAGCGCTGCTGCGGCGCAACGCGATGGTGGTACCCGGATACGGAATCGATCTGAACGCGGCGGGGGCGCTCCAGCTCACCGCCATGTCGGTCGGCTCCGCGGGCGGCCCGGGTGCCTGGCCCGATCCGGTGGAACGGCCCGAAGCCCTCACGGAGTTCAACGCCTTCACGAGGGCCGACCGGACGGTGGACGGGGACCGTCCCGCGGTGGTCCTCGGCCTGGTCGGAGCGCCCGGCACCGGCCGCACCACCGAACTCGCCGCGCTCGCCGCACGACGGGCCCGGGGCGAGGTACCCGCGCTCACGCTGTGGCTGCGCGGAGCCGATCTGCTGGCCGACGACACCTCCGTGGCCGACGCGATCGCCCGCACCCTGCGGCAGGCCGGGCGCATCGTCACCGCCGCCGGAGCGGCCGGTGACATGGCGACCGCCACTCCCGAGCGGGTGGCCCGGCTGGCCGCGGACGCCGGCAGCCCGCTGCTCGTCCTGCTCGACGGCCCCGAGGAGATGCCGCCCGTCCTGGCACACCGGCTGGCCGGGTGGACCTGCGGGACGGTCGACTGGCTGCGGGAGCACGGGACGCGGCTCGTCGTCGCCTGCCGGCCCGAGCACTGGGAGACCGCGGGAGCGCTCTGCCCGCCCGGCGCGCTGCACCGCCCGGCCCGTCCCGCCAGGCGGCTCCCGTCGGCCGTCCGCATCGGGGACCTGACGGTGGACCAGGCCGAGCGGGCCCGGACGGGGTACGGGCTGCCGCCCGACGGCATCGCCGCCGGTCACGACCGGCACCCGCTCACGCTGCGGCTGCTCGCGGAGGTACGCGAGGCCCTCCCGGCGGACGTCCCCGGGCGTCCCGACACGGAAGAGGTCTTCGGCGCCCACCTGGACCTCATGTGCCTGCGCATCGCCGTCCGGATCGCCGCCCAGTGGCGCCCCGCGCCGCACGGCACGGTGGTGCGACGGCTGGCCGCGCGGGTGGCGGGCCAGGTCCACGAGGCGGCCAGGCGCTGTCTGGGGCCGGGGCAGGGGGAGCTGGACCGGGCCGCGTTCGAGGAGGTCTTCCCGTGGCGCACGGGCTGGGCGTCGGCGGTGCTGGCCGAGGGCCTGCTGGTGCCGGCGGGAGCGGGATACCGGTTCGCGCACGAGGAGCTGGGCGACTGGGTGCAGGGGGCGCACCTGGATCTGGAAGCGGCCCTGCGGGCGCTGGTGCACCGGTGGCACGCGGATGCGGTGGCGGGAGCGGCGACAGGGGAAGGGGACCGGGTGCCGCAGCCCCGTCGGCCGGGCGGGCAGGCCGTGCCGGAGGCGGCACCCGCACCGGAGCGGCCTCACACCCTTCCTGTCCCGCGCCACCGGATCGGGCCGGTGATCCAGGCGCTCCTCCTTCTGGGCCGCCGCCAGGGCCCGGCCGCGCTGGCCCACCGGCTCGCCGATCTGATCGAGGCGCTGGACCGGCTCTCGGCGGGGGAGGCCGCCGCGGCCGCCGCGGCCGCACAGGCGGCAGGGGCTACAGAGGCTGCACAAGCCGCGGACGCCACGGATGCCGCACCGGACAGTGGCGTGCCCTTTCCCGACGCGCGCTGGTGGGCCGTGCACCTGCTGTCCGAGACGCTGCTGCGGGTCCCCGACGCGAGGCCGCACCTCGGGGTGCTCCGGCTGCTCGCCGGGCGCATCGTCCGGAGCTCGGCCGATGGCGGCGGGGCCGGTGCGCGGGGTGCGTACGCCGAGTTCGGGCCGTGGTTCTGGCGGCGGCTGCGGCTGCCCGAGGCGGACCGGACGGATCTGTTCCGGCGGCTCGTCCCCGCCGACGGGCCACCGCGCGCCGACGCCGACGGCGGTGGGCGGTTCCTGGACGCCGTGGCCCGGCGGCTCGCCGCCCATCCGCGTACGCTCCAGCCGCTCCTGTGCACCTGGTTCACCGACGACCGACCGCTCGCCGCCGAGGAGGGAGTGGCCCTGCGGCCCACCGTGGCGGCGGCCGCGCAGGCGCTCCTCTACGCCCGCCGCGACCTCGCCGTGGACGATCTGACCGACGCGCTCGTGTCCTCGGGCCATCCCCGGGCGGACGAGCTGCTCGCCGCGCTGGCCGAGGACGAACCGGCCGCGCTCTGCCGGGCCGTCGAGCGGTGGTCGCGCGACGACGACTGCCGCGTCCGACGGATGGCGGCCGCCTCGTACGGGGCGCTCGTCGCCCCGCATCTGTCCCGTGAGGCGGACCGCGCCCTGCTGCGCCGCGCCGCGCTCGCCCTGCTGGCCCGCCCCGCCGACAGCGATGTGCACGGCTCCGTGCTCGCTCTTCTCGTGGCCGATCCGCAGACCCGGGACCGCTATCTGCCGCAAGCACTCCGGGCCTTCGCCGCGGACGGGCCGAAGGTGTCCGCCGCCGCGCTCGCCGTCGCGCTGCCCACGCATCCGGAGCCGGTGCTGTCCGCGTACCGGGGGCGGCTCGTGCGGCCAGGAGACGGTGCCGGCGAGGTGCTCCGGGCGCTCGCCGGGCTCGACGCCCCGGCGCTCGCCCTGCACACCGCCGGGCTGGTGCGCGCCTTCGTCGACAGCCACCCCGGGGACACTTCGCACACCGCCGCGTACCTCGACCGCAGGCTGGAGCACGGGCCGGCCGCACGGGCTCTGCTGCTTCCCCTGCTGACCGGACTGTTACGGGACCGACCCGCGCCGGCGCCGGTCCGCGGCGCACTCGCGGGGGTGCTCGCCTCGCCCGGCAGCCCCGCGTCCCAGCAACTGCGGGACACCTTGCTCGAGGTGCTGCTCGACTTCGAGCAGGGCGGCGCGTACCGCGACCCGATCGTGCTGGAAGCGCTGCTGCGGGCCGCCGCTGCCGGCTGCGCGAGGCGGTCACCGGCCCGCACCCGGGCCCTGGTGCACCGCACCGGGATGCTGCTGGTCCGCACCACCGAAGGGGCCGGTCTGTTCGACCGGCTGCTGGTCGCGCTCGCCCGTGAGGTGCCCGGGTTCGGCGCCCTGGTCATCGGGTGGCTGGCCGACGCCCCGCAGGAGTGGGCGGCGGTCATCGGGCCCAGTGCGCGGCGCACGGTGGAGGCACTCGGTGCCCCGATGACCATGCCGATGCAGGCCGCAGGGCGTGAGCATGGCAGTCTTAGACCTGCGTAAGAGACAAACCCACGTACACAGGTTCGGGCGAGGAGCGGTCAGAGTGCAGCGCTGGCGTGGCTTGGAGGACATCCCCCAGGACTGGGGACGCAGCGTCGTCACCATCGGTTCCTATGACGGGGTGCACCGCGGACACCAGCTGATCATCGGCCGGGCCGTCGAGCGGGCCCGCGAGCTGGGGGTGCCGTCGGTCGTCGTGACGTTCGACCCGCACCCCAGCGAGGTCGTCCGGCCCGGCAGCCATCCGCCGCTGCTCGCCCCGCACCACCGCCGTGCCGAACTGATGGCCGAGCTCGGCGTGGACGCGGTGCTGATCCTGCCGTTCACCACCGAGTTCTCGAAGCTCGCTCCGGCCGACTTCATCGTGAAGGTGCTCGTCGACAAGCTGCACGCGCAGCTGGTCATCGAGGGTCCCAACTTCCGGTTCGGTCACAAGGCCGCCGGGAACGTGCAGTTGCTCACCGAGCTCGGCGACACCTACGACTACCGCGTCGAGGTCATCGACCTTCGGGTGCGCGGCGAGGCCGGGGGCGGCGAGCCGTTCTCCTCGACCCTCACCCGGCGCCTGGTCGCCGAGGGGGACGTGGCCGGTGCGGCGGAGATCCTGGGCCGTCCGCACCGCGTCGAGGGCATCGTCGTCCGCGGGGCGCAGCGCGGCCGTGAACTCGGCTTTCCCACGGCGAACGTGGAGACCCTGCCGCACACCGCGATCCCGGCCGACGGCGTCTACGCGGGCTGGCTGCATGTGAACGGTGAGGCGATGCCCGCCGCGATCTCGGTCGGCACCAACCCGCAGTTCGACGGCACCGAACGGACGGTGGAGGCGTACGCGATCGACCGCGTGGGCCTCGACCTGTACGGCCTGCACGTCGCCGTGGACTTCCTCGCCTACGTACGGGGCATGCTGAAGTTCGACTCGATCGACGATCTGCTCGTGGCGATGGCCGCCGATGTGAAGCGGTGCAGCGAGCTGATCGCCGCGTACGACAAGGGCTGAGGACTCATCCCGTCCCCTACGGCTCCGGCCGGGACCGCCACGCGGTCCCGGCCGGAGCCGTAGCAGAATGCGGGCTGCTCAGCTGTTGAGCTCCTCCAGCGTCTTCCCCTTGGTCTCCACGGCGAACAGCGCGATCACCGCGCCCACCACCGCGATACAGCCCAGCTGGGTGAAGACCATGGTCAGACCGGCGCCGGAGCTGATGATGGCGCCGACCACGATCGGTCCCAGAATGACTCCGAGCCGGTTCCACACCCCGCCGAACGACGCCCCGCGCGCCCGGCTTCGGGTCGGGTAGAGCTCGGGTGTGTAGAGGTAGAGGCTCACGTTGGTGGCGAAGACGAAGAGCGTCGCGACCGAGGCCCATGCCGCGACCTGGCCACCGGACGTGGCGCCGGAGACGGCGAGCGAGAGCAGTGCGACGGCCGCCCCGCCGAGACCAACGGCCAGGGACACCCGGCGCCCCACCTTGTCGATGACGAGAGCGACCAGCAGACAGCCGATCAGACCGGTCACATTGCTCAGCAGCGAGTAATTGAGTGCGGTCCGCAGATCGAGACCGAACTCCTTGGTGTAGAGCGACGGCAGCCACGTGGCGATGCCGTGGTTGACGTAGTACGCGACGAACCACAGCGCCGACACCACGACCGTGCGCCGCAGGTACCGGCCGGTGAACAGGTCACGCAGCCCGCCCCGCTCGGTCTCGACGGCCGTCGCCGGTCCGGGTTCGGGGAGCGGCGCGCCGGTCGAACTCGCCACGTCCTTCTCGATGCGCGCGATCACCTGCTCGGCCTCCGCGACCCGGCCCCGGGAGAGCAGCCAGCGGGGCGACTCCGGGACCTGACGGCGCAGGACGACGACGAGGAGGACGGGCAGGGCACCGATCATGAACATCGCCCGCCAGCCGAAGCTGGGCACCACCCATCTCGCGACGAGCGTGGCCGCGGCGAGACCGGCCGGGAAGATGAGTTCGTAGAGCAGCACGAACCGTCCGCGGTGCTCGGCCCGGGCGATCTCGTTGATGTACGTGGCGGCGACCGGCACGACACCGCCGATGCCCAGGCCCTGGACGAACCGGAAGAGGGTGAACAGGGCGAAGCCGGGGGAGACGGCGACGGCGAGGCTGGCCAGCGCGGTCACGGCCACACCCAGCGCGACGGTGTTCACCCGGCCGATGCGGTCACCGAGCCAGCCGGCCACCAGAGCGCCGAGCAGCATGCCGACGGAGCCGCTGGTGACGATCATCGTGCCCTGACCGGTGCTCAGCTTCCACTGTTCGGTCAGGACGGGCAGGGCGGAGGCGGTCAGCAGCTGATCGAACGCCTCGAAGAACGTGACGGTGCCGATCAGGGTGCGGACCTTGATGTGCCAGCGAGAGTTCGGCAGGCGTTCGAGCCTGGCCGAGACAGAGCTCAGCGTGGGGCCGTTGGCCACGATTGACATGGGGATCCTTCCGCGAACAGAGGAGTTGCGGTGACCCTAGAAAGAAGTGTCTTAGCGGTCAATAACTAAGTGCTTAGATTTAATAACGAAGTGAAACCGGCCCTGAGCTGGTGTTTTGTGGATGCGGGATGACTCCGGGCGTGACCGACCGACCCGGGGCGGCCGACGACCGGCATCCGGCGCCAGGCTCTGGGTGGCGGATGTCGGTGCGGGGTCGGTGCGGGTGGGGTCGCCGGGTGGCGAGGGCTCGCATCCCGTTGGGGGTAGGGGTGCGGCCCGCGCCGATGGCAGAAAGTTACCTAGTAGCTCAAACAGCTACTGGCGAGAGTTCTAGCACTAAGGAATTTCCGTCGCAAGGGTTCCGCGACCGTCACCGGTTGTATCGTGAACACCTCACCGCTGCGCCGTGCGCGGTGTTCAGGTAAGGAGGCGCGGGGTCGCGGCATCGCGCCGGTCTCCCAACGCACATGACTCGTGGAGCTTCCCGCCGCCCCGACGCGGTCGACCTCATCCTGGAGCAGTGGAAGCGGGAGCTGCCCGCTCTCGATGCCTCGCCGATGGAGGTGCTCGGCCGGCTCCACCGCAGCTTCCTGCGCTACCAGGGGCTGCTGTCCGACCTCTTCGAATGCTTCGACCTGAACATGGCGTCCTTCGATGTGCTGGCAGCTCTTCGCAGGTCAGGGCCACCGTACCGACAGACCGCCGGTCAGCTTGCGGACATCGCCCTGGTCACCACGGGCGGCATCACGCTCCGGCTGGACCGGCTGGAGAAGGCCGGCCTGGTGACCCGGGAGCGTGATACGACGGACCGCAGGATCGTCTACGCACGGCTCACCGAGCGCGGGACCGAGATCGCCGACGTCGTCGCCGTCGCGCACTTCGCCAACGAGGAGCGGATGCTCGCCGAGCTGTCCGCCACCGACCGGCGCAGCCTGAGTCTGCTGCTCGGCAAACTCGAACGCTCCCTGGAGACGGCGGAGCAGACCCCGCCCGACCGTGCCGCACTGAACGCACCCATCCGGCGGGATGTCACCCCGGACCCGGAGCGCTCAGTATCTCAGCGCTGAAGCTTCGCTTATGGTGAGCCCAACGGGGCCGGGTGTGCCGGGCCGGAGGAGGTCCGAACCGTGCGTGAACTGCTGTCGGAACTGCGCGCCTGGCACGACGCCGGCACGCCCTTCGCGCTGGCGACCGTCGTCTCCGTCCGAGGCAGCGCTCCCCGGGCGCCCGGCGCCACGATGGCGGTGACGGCCGACGGCACGGTGGCGGGCAGCGTCTCCGGGGGATGCGTCGAAGGCGCGGTGTACGAGGTGGCCGGCGAGGTGCTCGCCACCGGAACCCCGCAGCTGCAGTCGTACGGGATCAGCGACGACGAGGCCTTCGGCGTGGGTCTGACCTGCGGCGGCACCATCGACGTCCTCGTCGCCCCCTTCACCGGAGCGGCCGACCGGACCTGGCTCCGGGACGTCGGCGCAACCGTCGCACGCGGCGAACCGGTCGCCGTGGCCACCCTCCTTCCGGACGCCGCCCGTGCGGGCGCGCGGCGGGTCGTCCGGGCGGACGGCGCGGAGGGCTCCCTGGGCAACGAGGGACTCGATGCCGCCGTCACCGACGACGCCCGGGGCCTCCTCGCCCAGGGGGCGACCGGGCGGCAGCGGTACGGGGTCCATGGTGAGCGCCGGATGCAGGACGTGTCCGTCTTCATCCAGACGTACGCGCCACCGCCCCGCATGATCGTCTTCGGCGCCATCGACCACGCGGCGGCGACCGCCCGCATCGGGTCCTTCCTCGGCTACCGGGTCACCGTGTGCGACGCCCGCCCGGCCTTCGCGACCCGCGAGCGCTTCCCCACCGCCGACGAGGTCGTCCGCGCCTGGCCGCACACCTATCTCTCCGACACGGACGTCGACGAGCGCACCGTCCTCTGCGTGCTCACGCACGACCCCAAGTTCGACGTCCCCCTGCTGGTCGCCGCACTGCGCACCCCGGCGGCCTACATCGGGGTGATGGGCAGCAGGCGCACCCACCTCGACCGGCTGGCACGGCTCCGGGACGAGGGCGTGAGCGAGACCGACCTGACCCGGCTCTCCTCACCGGTGGGCCTCGACCTCGGGGCCCGGACGCCCGAGGAGACGGCCGTCTCGATCGCCGCGGAGATCATCCAGCACCGGTGGGGCGGCACCGGTCGGCCGCTCGGCGAACTGTCCGGCGCGATCCACCACCACGGACAGCCGTAGCCGGCGCCCTTCCTGTAACGGGAGAACCATCCACCACCGCGGACAGCGGTAGCGGGCGGCCCCCTGGAACGGGAGAACCACTCACCACCGCGGACAGCGGTAGCGGGCGGCCCCCGGAACAGGAGAACCGCCCGCACCGCATCACCGTCCTACGGCCGTGCGGCCACCGCCGCGTTCGCCCAGTGGCACGCCACCTGGGTCTCGCTGCCGCCCGCGAGCACGGGCAGGTCCTTCGTGCGACAGGCGTCGGCGACACCGGCCCGCTCCGCCTCGCCCGAGGCCAGGACCTGGCAGCGCAGGTGGAAGCGGCAGCCGGACGGCACCTTGGACGGGTCCGGCGGCTCACCGGTCAGCACTACCGGTTCGCCCTCGGCCTCCGGCAGCACCGACAGCAGTGCCTGCGTGTACGGATGCTGCGGAGCCGTGAGGATCTGCTCCACGTCACCCGTCTCCACGATCCGCCCGAGGTACATCACCGCCACCCGGTCCGCGATGTTCCACGCAAGACCGAGATCGTGCGTGACCACCAGCGCGGACAGGCCCAGCTCGTCCCTCAGCCGCAGCAGCAGCGCCAGGATCTCGCCGCGCACCGAGGCGTCCAGGGAGGCCACCGGTTCGTCCGCCACGATGAGTTCCGGTTCCAGCACCAGCGCGCCCGCGATCACGACGCGCTGGCGCTGACCGCCCGACAGCTCGTGCGGATAGCGCAGGAGGAAACGTTCCGGAGGCCGCAGCCCCGCCCGGGACAGGGCGTTCGTCACCGCCTCCCGCTCGTCGCCGCCGTACCGGTGGATCCGCAGACCCTCGGCCACCGCGTCGTACACCGTGTGCCGCGGGTTCAGCGAACCGCTGGGGTCCTGCAGCACCAGCTGGACCCGCTTGCGGTACGCCTTCAGCGCCCGGCTGCCGTAGTCGAGCGGCTTCCCGTCGAAGGTGACCTGCCCGCCCGTCGGCGGGACGAGGCCGAGCAGTGAGCGGGCCAGGGTCGTCTTGCCGCACCCCGACTCGCCGACCAGCGCGACGATCTCGCCCGGCCTGATGTCCAGGTCGACCCCGTCCACGGCACGGGCCGGGTCGGCGCCGTGCCTGCCGGGGAACGCGATCCGGAGATCGCGTGCACTGAGCAGGTCCGTGGTGGTGGTCATGATGTGCTCCTTGCTTCCTCGGCGCCCTCCGGGGCCGCGGCCCCTTCCGGCCCCACCAGCACACAGGCGGCCTGCCGCCCGGGCCCCGACACCCGCAGCACCTGGTCCTGCGTGGTGCAGGAGTCCACGGCCACCGTGCAGCGCGGATGGAACGTGCAGCCGGCCGGCAGCGCCGACGGGTCGGGCGGATCGCCCGGCAGCCCCCGCGGAGCGAACCGCGAGGCGGGGTCCCCGATCCGGGGGAAGGCACCCGACAGTGCCTTGCTGTACGGATGGTGCGCCCGCTCGTAGACCTCGGACGCCGGGCCCTGCTCCACGACCCGTCCCGCGTACATCACCGCGAGCCGGTCGCAGGTGTCCGAGAGCACCGCGAGGTCATGGCTGATCATGATCAGCCCGAGGTCCTGCTCGGAGACCAGCTGCTCGATCAGCCGCAGGATCTGGGCCTGGATCATCACGTCGAGGGCCGTCGTCGGCTCGTCCGCGATGATCAGGCCGGGGTCGCAGGCGAGCGCCATCGCGATCATCACGCGCTGCCGCTGACCGCCGGAGAGCTCGTGCGGATAGGCGTCCGCCCGGGCGGCGGGCAGACCCACCTGCTCCAGCAGCTCACCGGCGCGCTTGCGCGCGGCGGCCTGTGTGGTCTTCCTGTGCAGCACGATCGGCTCGGCGATCTGGTCCCCGATGCGGTGCACCGCGTTCAGGGAGTGCATCGCGCCCTGGAAGACGATCGACGCACCCGCCCAGCGCACGGCCCTGACCTGGCCCCATTTCATGGCGAGGACGTCCTCGCCGTTCAGCAGGATCTCGCCGGTGACCTTCGTGCCCGCGGGCAGCAGCCGCAGCAGCGCGAGCGCCAGCGTGGACTTCCCGCACCCCGACTCCCCGGCGATGCCGAGCTTTCGGCCCGCTTCGACCTCCAGGTTCACCCCGCGGACCGCCTGGGCCCCGCCGGCGTACGTCACCGTCAGATCGCGTACCTCGAGAAGAGGCGTCTTGCGGATACTCGTCGTGCTCAACGGGCCACCCCCAGCTTGGGATTGAGGACGGACTCGATGGCGCGGCCGCACAGGGTGAACGCCAGGGCCACCAGGGCGATGGCGATGCCGGGCGGCGCCAGGTACCACCAGTCGCCCGCGCTCACCGCGCCGGCTTCGCGCGCGTCCTGGAGCATGCCGCCCCAGGAGGTGATGGTCGGGTCGCCGAGGCCCAGGAAGGCCAGGGTGGCCTCCGTCAGGATCGCGCTGGAGATCACCAGTGTGGTCTGCGCGAGCACCAGCGGCATCACGTTGGGCAGTACGTGCCGGAGCATGATGTGGCCGTGCCCGCCGCCCAGTGCGCGGGCGCGCTCGATGTACGGGCGGGACTCCACGGCAAGGGTCTGCGCCCGCACCAGCCGGGCCGTCGTCGGCCAGGTCGTGACGCCGATCGCGATGATGACCGTCCACAGGGAGCGGTCCATCACGGTGGCGAGCGCGATCGCCAGGACCAGGGTCGGCATCACCAGGAACCAGTCGGTGACCCGCATCAACACCGTCGAGTACCAGCCGCGGAAGTGCCCCGCGACGATCCCGACGACCGTACCGATGGCCACGCAGAGGAAGGCCGCGAGCAGCCCCACGGTCAGTGAGACGCGCGCACCCCAGATCAGCAGGGCGAGGACGCTGCGTCCGAACTGGTCCGTGCCGAGCGGGAATTCCGCACTCGGCGACTCCAGTGCACCGCCCGGTGCCTCGGTGACGCTCTGTGCGTTCGCACCGGTCAGCAGTGGTGCGCACACGGCGATCAGTGCGATCAGGACGAGTCCGGCAAGCCCCCACAGGCCGCCCCGGTGGCTGCGGTACTCCCGCCAGAACCGGGCCAGGGAGCGCCGCTTGCGGGCGCGGGCCAGTGCGCCCGGGCTCTTGGCCGCCTCGGGTCCGGATTCCTCGGGTGCGGGGGCCTTCGCCCCCGGCGTGGACGCGGGCATGGATTCGGTCGTCATCGGCCCACCCGGGGATCGAGCAGCGGATACAGCAGATCGGCCAGGGTGTTCGCCAGGATCACCGCGGTGGCGAAGACGAAGAACAGCCCCTGGACGAGCGGAAGGTCGGGGACGCTCAGCCCTTGGTAGAAGAGGCCGCCGAGACCCGGCCAGGAGAACACGGTCTCGACCAGGATCTGTCCCGCGACCACATGGCCCAGGTTGACGAACATCAGCGTGAACGTCGGGAGCATCGCGTTGGGGACGGCGTGCCGGCGACGGACCGCGTCGTCGCGCAGCCCCTTCGCGCGCGCCGTCGTCAGATAGTCGCTGCCCATCTCGTCGAGGAGAGAGGAGCGCATCACGAGCAGCGTCTGCGCGTAGCCGACCGCGACCAGGGTGATCACGGGAAGCACCATGTGGTGCGCGACGTCGAGCACGTAGGCGAAGCCCGATTCGTTGCCCGACTCCAGGCCGCCCGTCGGGAACATGCCCGGGATCGGTCCGACGCCCACCGAGAAGACGATGATCAGGAGCAGGCCGAGCCAGAACGACGGCACGGAGTAGAGCGTGAGGGCCAGCGCGGTGTGGAAGCGGTCGCTCTTCGACCCGTTACGCCAGGCGGTACGGGTGCCGAGCCAGATGCCCAGCGCGCTGTAGAGGACGTACGCCGTTCCGGTGAGGAGCAGGGTCGCCGGGAGCGCCTCGGTGATCTTGTCCATGACCGGGGCGTGGTACTGGAACGAGGTGCCGAAGTCGCCGGTGAGCGCGTCGCCCACGTAACTGGTGAACTGCTGCCACATCGGCTGGTCGAGACCGAACTGACGTCGCAGCGAATCGAGTTGTTCGGCGGACACGGGGCGCCCGCCGGTCATCTGCTTCACCGGGTCGCTGGGGATGAGCCGGAAGAGGAAGAAGCTGGTGACCAGTACGGCGAACAGTGAGACGGCCGCGCCGGCGATCTTGGCGGCCACGTACTTCAGATAGGCCTTGGTGTTGCGCGCCCGTGGGCCGCGGGCGGCCGGGGGCGCGGCCGGAGCCGGGCCGTCCGTGTCCGCATCCGCCTGTTTCACGAGCGCCGGAGTGCTGTCAGCTGTCATGGGAACTCTCGTTACTCGTGCTGCACTTAGAGGGATCGGCCGACGGGGCCCGGCTGCCCGGACCCCGTCGCCGATCGCTCTCATCCCGTCCGCGGGAACCACCCGCGGTCCGCGGAGCTACTCGCGCTCGTCCGCGGTGGTGCGGCGGCGCCTGGAGAGGAGGAACCCGCCACCGGCGAGGACCACCACGGCCACCACGATGCCGATGACGATCCCGGTCGAGCTCGAACCGGAGTCGCTGTCACCGTCTCCGCCTTCGCTGCCCGCCGGCACTGCCGACCACCAGCTCCAGTACCCGTCCTGGCCGTAGATGTTGCCGGCCGCCTCGGGCATGGTCGTGATCGACTTGATCTGGTCGGTGCGGTAGGCCTCGACCGCGTTCGGGTACGCGATGACGCTCATGTACCCGGAGTCGTACAGCCAGGACTGCATCTGCCCGACGAGGTCCGCCCGCTTGGCGGGGTCGTACTCCGCGAGCTGCTTCTTGTACAGCTCGTCGTACGTCTTGTCGCAGATGAAGTTGTCCGTGGACGCGCTCGCCTTGGCCTTGAGCGGCAGGGCGGAGCAGGTGTGGATGCCGAGGACGAAGTCCGGGTCCGGGTTGACGGACCAGCCGTCGAAGGCGAGGTCGTACTCACCGGCGTACCAGGGCACGGAGACGTCGTCGAGGCAGTCGACCTTGAGGCCGACGCCGAGCTTGCCCCACCACTCCTTGAGGTACTTGCCGATCGCCTTGTCGTTCGGGTCCGTCGCGTGGCACAGGATGCGCAGGTCGAGCGCCTTGCCGTCCTTGCCGACGCGCTTGCCGCCCTTGAGCTCGTAGCCCGCCTGGTCCAGCAGCTGTCCCGCCTTGGCGGGGTCGTAGGCGAGACTCTGGCTCGCCGAGGGCTGCCAGTTGTACGCCGAGAAGCGCGGCGGGATGTACCCCTGGCCCTCGACGGCGTGCCCCTGGAAGACCTTGTCGATGATGGTCTTGCGGTCGATCGACAGGAACAGGGCCTGGCGGACCTTCTGGTCGAGCAGCGCCTTGTTGCCGTTGCCGAACTTCTTGCCGTCCTTGGTCTGCGCGCCCGGGTTGGTCGCCAGCGCGAAGAAGCGGCGGCCGGGACCCTCGTTGACCTTGATGTTCGCGTCGCCCTTGAGCGAATTGGCCTGGGCGGGCGTCAGCGCGGGCGAGCCGGCGACGAAGGAGACCTCGCCCTTGCGGAGAGCGGCGACCGCGGCGTCCTGGTCCTTGTAGGTCTTGAAGACCAGCTCGTCGAACTTGGGCGTGCCGCGCCAGAAGTTCTTGTTGGCCTTGAGCTTCACGTACTGGTCGACCTTGTAGTCGCTCAGCACGAAGGGGCCGTTGCCCACTACGGGGAAGTCCGTGTCGTTGTTGAACTTCGAGAAGTCCTTGACCTTCTCCCAGACGTGCTCGGGGACGATCGGGACATCGAGCGCGGCCATCGTGGCCTGCGGTTCCTTGAGCTCGATGACCAGCTTCGTCGGGCTGGGGGCCGTCACCTTCTTGAAGTTGGTGACGAAGCTGCCGTTCGCCTGGGCGGCGCCCTCGTCGTCCATCATCTTGTTGAACGTCCAGGCCGCGTCCTCGGCGGTGGCCTGCTGACCGTCCGACCACTTGGAATTCGACCGAATGGTGTACGTCCACGTCAGCTTGTCGGCCGACGGCTCCCACTTGGTGGCGAGACCCGGGACGGCGTGGTTGTCCTTCGGGTCGTAGTTCGTCAGGAAGTCGTACATGAGCCGGGAGACGCTCGTGCTCAGCAGCTTCTGGGCGAGGAACGGGCTCAGGGAGTCGACGCTCTGCGCGACCGCGACGGTCAGCGTCTTGTCACCGCTGTCGGCGGCCTGCGCCTGCTGGGGCGCGGCCACGAGGGGTACGCCCGGCACGATGGACCCGGCCGCGAGAGCAAGGGCGGCGGTGCCGGAGGCCAGGAGGACACGCCGACGTGAGCGTGGCTGGGCTGAGGACGGTGGAACTCTTTCGACCATGGTCAGGGACCTCGCGTCATGACTCGCACGGAGAAGGCGGGTTGATCTGTGGTTCGCCAGCTGGTGAAGCGAAGGTTTATCAGCGGTGGTCGAGCCGCGTCAACGGTCACCGAAACGGCGTGTGGTCTGCGGGAATGCAATGAGGGTCCACATCGCGAGAACGATGTGGACCCTCATTGGTTCAGACCTCTGACGCCTTACTGCTGAGGCGCTGGCGGTGGCTGCGGCGGCTGCTGCTGCCACCCCGCGGGCGGTACCGGGCCCTGGAGTTCGGGGTGGGCGGGCTGCCCCGGTTGACCTGGCTGTCCGCCGTACTGCGGCTGCGGC
This sequence comes from Streptomyces sp. NPDC002809, assembly GCF_040295435.1. NCBI lineage: Bacteria > Bacillati > Actinomycetota > Actinomycetes > Kitasatosporales > Streptomycetaceae > Streptomyces > Streptomyces sp. NPDC002809. The sequence goes on along the minus strand of NZ_JBEOVJ010000063.1, from coordinate 25,911 downwards.
GGCGGACCCGCGTGGCCGGCCGGAGGCTGCGCCTGGGAGGGCGGCTGCTGCTGCCAGTTCTGCCCGGCGCCGGGGGCCGGCTGCGGGGGATAGGGCTGCTGCGGCTGACCGCCGTAGGGCTGTTGGGGGTACGCCTGTCCGGGCTGCTGCGGGTACGGCTGCTGGGGTGCGTACGGCTGCTGTCCGGGTACCGGCTGGCCCGGCTGCTGGTACCCGGGCATCGGCGGGGCGTACTGCGGCGGCGGGTTGCTGCCGTTCGCCGTCCACAGCCCCTGCTGCTGCTGGGCGCGCGCGAAGTCCTCGGCGACGAGGGCGGAGAGGTGGAAGTACGCGTCCCGGGTCTTGGGACGCATCATGTCGAGGTCGACCTCGGCACCGGCCGACAGGTGCTCGTCGAACGGTACGACGACCACGCCGCGGCAGCGCGTCTCGAAGTGCTGGACGATGTCGTCGACCTTGATCATCTTTCCGGTCTCGCGGACCCCGGAGATGACGGTGAGGGACCGCTGGACCAGTTCCGCGTACCCGTGGGCCGACAGCCAGTCCAGCGTGGTGGAGGCGCTCGACGCACCGTCGACCGACGGGGTCGAGATGATGATCAGCTGGTCGGCGAGGTCCAGTACGCCGCGCATCGCGCTGTAGAGCAGCCCGGTACCCGAGTCCGTGAGGATGATCGGGTACTGCTTGCCCAGTACCTCGATCGCACGCCGGTAGTCCTCGTCGTTGAACGTGGTCGAGACCGCCGGGTCCACGTCGTTGGCGATGATCTCCAGGCCGGAGGGCGCCTGCGAGGTGAACCGCCTGATGTCCATGTACGAGTTGAGGTGCGGGATCGCGTGGACCAGGTCGCGGATGGTCGCGCCGGTCTCGCGGCGGACCCGGCGGCCCAGCGTGCCCGCGTCGGGGTTGGCGTCGATGGCGAGGATCTTGTCCTGCCGTTCGGTGGCCAGGGTCGAGCCGAGGGCGGTGGTCGTCGTGGTCTTGCCCACGCCGCCCTTGAGGCTGATCACCGCGATCCGGTAGCAGGAGAGCACCGGGGTGCGGATCAGGTCGAGCTTGCGCTGCCGCTCGATCTCCTCCTTCTTGCCGCCCAGCTTGAAGCGGGAGGCGCCGGACGGGTTGCGGCTGCTCTTCGCCTTCTGCTTGCCCCGGACGAGCCGGTCGGACGAGAGCTCCACGGCGGCCGTGTAACCGAGCGGGGCACCCGGAACCGAACGCTCGCGCTGGTCGTGGGTGACCGGTGTGGGCCATGCGCTACCGGCCCGCGGGTCGGCGGGCGCACCCTGTGGCATTCCCTGCGGCACTTCCTGTGGCGCGAGTTGCTGCGGGTACTGCTGCTGCGCGTGCTGCTGGGGCTGTTGCGGGTGCTGAGGCTGCTGCGGGGGGATCTGCGCGGGCAGATTCGGGGTGGGCTGAGCCGGCGGCTGGGCGCCCTGGGGAAATCCGTAGCCGCCCTGCGGCTGCGGCTGTTGCGGGGCCTGGGGCAACTGCGGTGTCTGGGGTGCCTGCGGGGGCAGTGCCGCGCCCTGCTGCTGCGGGGGCCACTGGTGTGCCTGAGGCGTCTGGGGCGCTTGGGGCGCTTGCGGTGCCGGGGGCTGCGGGAGCTGCGCCGGAAGGGCGGCTCCCGGCATGGCCTGCTGGGGGTGCGGCTGCTGCGGGAAGCCGTACCCTCCCTGCGGTGCAGGGGCGGCCTGCTGCGGGAACGCGGAGGCCTGCGGGTTCGCCGGAGCCTGCGGGATTCCGTAGCCGCCCGGCCCTGCGTCGGCCGGGGCCTGCGGAGGCCAGTGGGACGCCGGCTGAGGTGCGGCGGGCTGTGCCGTCGCGGGCTGGAAGGAGGGCGGCAGGGGCGGAAGTCCACCCGTTCCCGGCGTGGGCGTCCAGGGGGCCGGTGCCGCGTCCTGGGCGGCGCTGTCCGACGGTGCGTCGAGGGGGGTCGCGCCGGTGGGGGCGGCCGGGGGCGCGGAGTCCGTGGGTGCGTCGCCGGCGGGCTCTCCGGCCTGCGGGCCGTCACCGGAGTCGTCGTGGCTCGCGGCGGCCGCGGCACCGTCCAACGACGGGGTGGCGAAGGGGCCGTCCCCGGCGGTCACGCGGGGCTCCTCCTCCGCTGCGGAGGACGGCCCGGAGTCGGCGGGTGCCTGAGCTGCGTCGGACGGCGCGGAGTCGTCCGACGGCGAGGGGGAATCGGGCGCGGAGGAGTGCGGATCCGCCCCGGTCTCCCCGGAACCGGTCTCTCGGGCACCGGCCTCCCCGGAACCGGCCTCCCCGGCTTCCCCGGAATCGTTCTGCGTGGCGCCCGCGGCCGCATCGGCCCCGGGCTCCGCGGCCTCCTCGTCGGCAGCGGCACCTGCCGCCGCCCCGGCGGCGGCCTCGCGCTCGGCGATCTCCTGCTTCAGCGCGGCGGCCGGGAACCGCATGGTCGCGCCGCTCTCCACGTCGCCGCCCCCGAAGGGATCCGAGGCGCCGCCCGCTCCGGCCGCATCCGGCGCCGGATGACCGGCTGCCGCATCGTGGGCCGGTGCCGGTGCCGGCGGGGCGGGAGTCCAATCGGGTTCGAAGCCGCTCCCGGGCGGCAGTCCGGGCACGGACACCGGGGAGCCAGTGGGCGGCGGCGGTGCCAGGTGCGTTCCGGCGCCGCCCGACGAGTCACCCGGCGCGTTCTGCGTGTACCAGGCGGGCGGGGTGTAGTCGATGGTGAACTCACCCGTCATCTCGGCGGGTTCCGCGTCGGACGACTCGTCGACGGGCATGTTCCAGCCCCCGCGCATCTCGTCCCGATCGCCGTTCACTTTGCCTCCTGGTGTGGTCGAGCACCCTTGTGCCGTGGGGGGTGGGGGCGCCCGTTCCCGCAGTGCGAACCGCCCGGCTCTCCCCCTGGGACGCGCCTTGCCTGCCCGCTGGTTCTTCTGCCGCGCCCGGACCCACCCTAATCGTCATCGGGCTCTCCACGGCAGGCTGTACGGCACCGCGGCCGCTGTCCCGTACGTCACGTACTGCCCCCAAGTGGTCTGAGTGCAGCCGGGAGTGAGATACAAAGCGGTCAAACATGCACATCTGCACAGGCGAATCTGAACAATTCGCACGCGTGGTGGTGTGCTGTCAGTCCATCCTCCGGGCGCTGCCCAGCAGTCCCGATTCCGCATCGGTCGGATGGATCATCACGAACCGGCGGTCCTGGCGGGTGCACCAGAGGGTGACTCCGTCGGTCAGGGTGGACAGGGACCGGGTCTCGCCAGGCCCCAGGCGCATGAGATGACCGATCTGTTCCGCTTCGCCGGGAGACACCCGTTGAATGCCGACCAGGGACGACTTCTCCATCAACCCGGACGCCACCGGGCTCAGATACGGCAGCAGCGTCACCACCGACTGCCAAGGGCCTGCCGCCACCCGCCCGCGCGGTGGCCTCGTGCCGCAGTCCCGTACCACCACGACCGGCGATCCGGCCGAGGGCCCCTGCGGCGGCACCCGGCCCACCTCGTGCAGCGCGATGCCGCAACCGTCACCGCCGGCCGCCCGCACCAGCCCGCCCCAGGCACCAGCCCGCCCCGTCTCCACCACGATCCGGGCGCCGGTCGCAGCCGCCCGCAGCGCGAGCACCTGCGCTGTCCACAGCCCCCCGATCAGGGTGACGTCGTAAGGAACCGGCCGGATGATGCCGAGCACGGCGGGGCGCCCCTCGCCGTCCACGCCGATCACCACACCGTCGTCGCCGACCGGCAGGGCCAGTGAAGCCAACTGCTCGGGCCGGACCGTATGGCGTGGCCGGCGCGGGCCCGTCAGTCCGAACCCCAGTCGCCCACGGCCTCCCGCGGATACGGACATCAGTGGGTGCCTCCGAGGGGCAGGGTGGCGAGCACCCCGGGCAGCTGTTCATGGTCCAGCCGCACCAGAGACGTCTTCACGCCGCGGGCGGTGAGTTCCAACTCATGGCGGGCGGACCTCAGTTCCCGGTCGTCGCGACCGGTGACGCGGATGTGGCCGGTGACCGTGATCTCCTGCCGGTCGCCGTGTCCCAGCGTGAGAACGAACGTCGTGGCCAGGGCCGGGACCGAGGTGAGCAGTGCGACGAGCCGCGGCAACGGGGCCCCGCCCCCGCCCAGCTCCGGCCAGCGGCGCACCCAGTACGTGGTGTGCAGCCGGTCGTCGCACTGCCAGGTGCGCGAGGTCTCCCGGGTGCGGCGTGCGGGCGCCCCGTTCCGGCCGGCCCGTGCCGTGGCGGACGGGCTCGCGCAGGCGGACGTGGCGATCGCCGCGCCGAGCTCCTGTTCCGTGAGCACCGTCGCACGCAGCCCCGCCCCTGTCAGCCTGCCGGCCAGCTGGTCGGCCGTGCGCACCAGGCACTTCTGCGCACCGGTGAAGCCGCCGCCCCGCGCCCGTACGGCCTCCGGGCAGAGTTCCGGGGCCAGCTTCAGCGCGATCCAGGTGATCCGGACCGCGGGGGAGCCCGTCCGCGCCTGCAGGGGCGCGTAGTTGCCGGCCGCTACCGACTGCTCCGGCAGATGCGACGCGGGTGCCGGCTGGGTGTGCTGGACGACCTGGGCCGACTCCAGCCGGATGCCGTCGACGTCCAGTGCGTCCCGCACGAGTGCGAGGGGGAGCGGCCGCGTGGAGCGGTCGGGGCGCAGTGCCGTGCCGTCCGCGTCGATCCTGAGGACGGCCGTCAGGTACGTACCGTCGCCGATCATGCCGACCGGCCGCCGGTCCGGGCCCCCGAACGAGTGCGTACGCAGGGCCGGTTCGCACTCGACCGCGGGCGCGATGCCCGGTTCGGTGCCGGCCGCCGGGACCGTCGACGCGGACCTGCGGTTACGGGCCCGCAGAGCGAGGACCGCGTACAGCAGTGCCGGAAGCGAGCGGCGGTGCCGGCGTACGACGGCGAGCGTCACCAGCAGTGCGGCCGGCACCGAGGCAGGGGCCAGCAGCAGTGGATCCACGACCCCGGCCCAGAGCAGCAGCGCCCCCGCGATCTCGCACAGGACGAGCTGGTGCAGCCGGAACGGCCCGAACGATCCGGCCCGCCCGCCCCACCGCACGATGCCGGGCCCGCCGCGCACCGATGCGTCCGGCGCACCGGCCCGGGGCGATCCGGGCGGCCGTGTGCCCGGGGCCGGAGCCGTCCGCGTCGCGGAAGCCGTCATCGGCATCCCCCCGTTCATCCGGGTCCGGTGTCTCACGACCCGACCCGTGCCACGCCCGTCCCGCCGAGGTCTCCGGCGGGGTGAATCACCCTACCCGGACCGCAACACCCCTGAATCGACAGGCATAGTAGGGAGCCGGTCCGGCATCGGGGGTCCGGCACGGGGCGCCGGCCGCGGTCGCTCCCGGCGCCGCGCGGTCGGACACGGGGAGACGGACGGACTCATGGCATCGCGGCGCGACGACCTCAACGCGTACACCTTCGAGAAACGTCGCGTGGTGGCGGCATTCCTCCAGCCCTCGCCCACCGGTTCCGACGAGGGCGCCCCGCGTCCCCTGCGCGCCGTCCTGCCGGGCCTCGTCGCCGGCACCCTGATCCTCGCGGGGTTCGGCGCCTACGGCATGTTCAGGCCGGCGGCCCCCCAGGACTGGGACAGCCCCGGCACCAAAGTGATCGTCGGCAAGACGTCGACCACCCGCTACGTGGTGCTCACCACCGGCAAGGGCGGGAACCGCAGGACGCTGCTGCACCCCGTGCTGAACCTCGCCTCGGCCCGGCTGCTGCTGACTCCGCAGAACTACGGCGTCGTTCAGGTCGCCGACGACATCCTCGACGCGGGCAAGCCCCCGCGCGGGCCCGTCCTCGGCATCCCGTACGCCCCCGACCGGCTGCCCGAGAAGGAGGACGCGGGCACCGCCAAGCGCTGGGCCGTCTGCGTACAGCCCGGCAGCGGGAGCACCGTGCAGAAGGCCGCCTTCGTCCTCGCCGAACGCGACAACGACCTGATGGAGAACGGCGGCCGGCTCAGCGGCGGTCAGGTGCTCTACGTCAAGGGACAGGACGGGACCCGCTACCTCGTCGACGCCCGCGGCACCAAGTACCGCATCGACGAGACCGCCGCCGACCTCGGCCATCTGACCGGTGCCCTGGTCGGCAGCGCGCAGCCGCAGCCCGTCACCGACGACTGGCTGGCCACGCTGCACGACGGCAGCCCGGTCTCCTTCCCTCGGATCCCCGGCGACGTCGGCGCCCCGGCACACATCGAGGGGAACCTGTCCGCGCAGGAGAACCGCGTCGGCACGGTGCTGCGCACCAGGAACGGAGAGGGCACCGCCCACTACGTCGTCCTCGACGGCGAGGTCCGGCCCGTCTCCGAGTTCACCGCCTGGCTGCTGATCAACTCCCCGCAGACCGCGGCCCTCGACCTGGCAGGCGAGGCGCGCCCCGCCGGTCTCCAGGACTTCGTCCCCGGCCCCGAGCCCTTCGCGGGCCAGGCCGCGCACTGGCCCGCGCGCAGGGCCGTCCGCGTCAACGCCACCGACGCGGGTGCCGCCGGCCGCGACACCGTCTGCAACGTGCTGCGCGGCACGGACGGGACGGGCCGGACGACGCTGAGTACCTGGGCCGGCGCCGCGTACCCCGCCTCCGTCGGCGCGGGCGGCACGAGCACCTATGTGACCCCGGGCAGCGGGCTGCTCTACACCCAGGTGAGGGAAGGGCAGAGCAGCCCGGACGGATCACTCTTCCTGGTGACGGACACCGGACTGAGGTACGCGGTCCAGGCGAACGGCGACAGCGACGCCGAACGGTCCGGCATCGGGACCGGCGGAGCGAAGGACGGCGTCGGCGGGCGGCCCGAACCGAGTCAGGCGCAGATCAGGCTCGGATACGAGAAGGTGACGCCCGCCCTCGTTCCGATCGCCTGGTCGGAGTTCCTGGCCAAGGGCCCGAGGCTCGACACCAACAGCGCCCGTCGGCCCCAGGGTTCGTGACGCATCCGGGCGGGGCGGCGGAACACCGGAACACACGCGGGGGAGAGAGCGCGATGCCGTACCGGAAAAGGGTCCTGCTGACGGCGGCCGCCGCCGCGCTGGGCGCCCTGGCGGGGCCGCAGGCCGCGCACGCCGTTCCGGACCCGGGCGGTCTGCACCTGGACGGCGGCGGTGCGTGCGAGTTCCCCATGAAGGAGCAGTTCGAGGGACGCCCGTGGCCGCTCCAGCGGGTGCTCCTCGACGAACTGTGGCAGGACACCCGGGGCAGGGGAATCCGCGTCGCCGTCATCGACACCGGGGTGGATGACACCAATCCTCAGCTCAGCGGCGCCGTGGACGCCTCCGCGGGCATCGACTACACCGACGGTGGCGGGAGCGACGGGACGGTGGACGAGGTCGGCCACGGCACCAAGGTCGCCGGCATCATCGCCGCACGCCCCCGTGGCGGCACCGGCTTCGTCGGCCTGGCCCCCGAGGCCACCGTCATCCCGATCCGTCAGAACGACGGACGGCACAACGGCAGGGACAGCGCGATGGCCGCCGCCATCGACCACGCGATCGCCGAGGGCGCCCAGGTCATCAACATCTCCCAGGACACCACCAGGCCGCTGGCCGACGACTCGCTGCTGGGCAGGGCGGTGGCGCGGGCGATCGCCGAGGACGTCGTGGTCGTCGCCGCCGCGGGCAACGGCGGCATGGACGGCATACGGAGAAGCACCTACCCCGCAGCCTTCGACGGTGTCCTCGCCGTCGCCGCGTCCGACCGGAACAACGAACGCGCCCCCTTCTCCCAGGCAGGGGATTTCGTGGGGGTCGCCGCCCCCGGTGTCGACATCGTCTCCACCGTCCCGGGCAACGGCCAGTGCACCGACAGCGGCACCAGCTTCTCCGCGCCGTACGTCACCGGGGTCGTCGCGCTGATGCGCGCCAAGTACCCGGACTGGACGGCGGCGCAGATCATCGCCCGTATCGAACAGACGGCGGAGCGCTCCGTCAACGGCCGTGACGCCTTCATCGGATGGGGTGTAGTCGATCCGGTCCGCGCCCTGTCCGGGGACGACGCTCCGCAGGGCGCCCCCCACCCGGACACGCCCGCCGCCGGGGCCCAGGCTCCGGAGCCGGCGCGCCTGGTGACGTCGGAGACCTCGCAGCAACGCAGCAAGCGGTACGCGACCTACGCACTGGCCGCGGCGGCCGTGCTGGTGGCCGTGGTGGCCGGTGCCGCGACCGTGGCGCGCGACCTCCGCAGACGCCGCGTTCCGCGCCGGAGGTGACTCTCACCGAGGCGGCCGGCCACTGCCGGGGGGTGCCGGGACGAGGCGCCGAAGTGGCTAGGGTGATCGCGGACTTGAGACGGGCGACGGGGGATCAGGGACCGGCCGGAGTGCTCCGGAGCCGGTGCGGCGACCCCTGCCCCGCACCCCCCAGCGAACCGAGGGAGGACCTCCGCATGACCAACCCCGCGGGCGGTTTCGGACTTGCCGACGAGCCGGTCATCCAGGCCAGGAACAAGATCGTCAAAACCGCCGAGGCGGTCTCCGCGCAGTCCAGGGAACTGGCCGACATCCTCTCGACGGCCGCGGCGGGATGGACCGGTGCCGGCGCCTCGGGGTTCACGTCCGCACAGCTCGTGATCAACGAGGACCACGACGAGATCCGCCGGCTGCTGAATGTGCTGCTCCACGCGGTGGGCAGTACGAAAAACCTCAGCAACGCCAATGACGAGGAGGTCCGCGCGGCCTTCAACGCGGTCAGGACACCGGCCTCGGCGGGCAACGCCTCGGGGCTCAACGGAGTCTGAACCGGTCCTTCCACCGCACCCGAAGCAGAGGAGAACCCGGATGGGGCACGACCCGCACACCAAGGTCAAGTACGAAAGCGTCCAGGAGATGGCGAACCGCATCCGCGTGGTGTCGCAGAACATCTGCCGCGACCTGGAGGAGATGGACGGCGCGCTCAAGGTGGTCACCGACACCTGGGACGGCGAGGCCCACACCGCGTACGTGGTGCTCCAGAACAAGTACCGGGGCAAGGCCGACGACATGAAGGGCCGCCTGGAGCACGTCGCGAGGATCATCGAGAACGGCAAGCACAACTACCGAGCCACTGACCTCAGGGCCTCACGCCTGTTCACCGAGGCGTACTGAAGGCGCGGGGCGGGAGGCACGGGGCCGTGCACAACAGGAGGGGCACGTTCGGGTGAACGTGCCCCTCCCGTATGCCCCGCCCCTACGTCAGATCGAACTCGCCGTCCCGGGCGCCGAGTACGAACGCGTGCCACTCGGCCTCCGTGTACCGCAGCACGGTGTCCGGGTCCAGCGAGGACCTCATCGCCACGGCCCCGCCCGGCAGATGCGCGATCTCGACGCGCTCCTCCGCCTCCTCGGTCCCGGGCGCACTCAGCCATTCCACCCCCGAGATGTCGAGTGCGTACAGCTCGTCCTTCTCCGCCTGCGTGCCCATGGTCAGGGTTCCTCTCCGTACGTGGTTCTGCACGGCACCGTACAGGCAGCGCCGCGGCCTTTGGCGAGGTCGCCGATTCCCCGGCGAACGGCGCTCTTCTGTGCTCCCGTGACGCCGTGCGCGCTCCCCCTCGCACGCCTCAGGGCCGCTCCGGAAGCCTTCCGGTCTGCACCAGCGCACTGCCGTGGCGCCGGGAGGCGAAGTACCCGCGCCCCGGCGGCATCGGGTGCCCCCGCACCGCACCGATGAGATCCCCCTCGGCCGGGTTTCCGGACAGCACCACCCCCTGCGCCCCCAGCTCCTTGATGCGCTGCATGAACACCTCGTACATCGCCCGCGAGGCCCCCGCCGAACTGCGCGCGATGACGAAGCGCACCCCGGTGTCGCGGGCGAACGGCAGATACTCCGCCAACGGGGCCAGCGGACCGCCCGCGCCCGTCGCCACCAGGTCGTAGTCGTCGACGACGACGAAGATCTGCGGACCCGTCCACCAGCTCCGGTCCCGCAGCTGCCGCGGAGTCACGTCGGCCGGGGGCTGCCGCCGCGCGAACACACCGGCCAGCGCCTCCATGTGCGTCCCCAGCGCATCAGCCGTCGGCGCGTACTCCAGCAGATGGCTCTCCGGCAGCGCGCCCAGCAGCCCGCGCCGGTAGTCCCCGACGACGAGCTTCGCCTCGTCGGGGGAGTACCGCTCCGCGATCTGCTTCGCGACCAGACGCAGCAGACCGGTCTTGCCCGACTCGCTCTCGCCGAAGACCAGGAAGAACGGATCGGTGTCGAAGTCGACGAACACCGGTTCCAGGTCGGTCTCGGCGATCCCGATCGCGATGCCGCGGTGCGGGAACTCGAACCCCTTCGGCAACCGCTCCGCGGGCAGCCTGAGCGGCAGCAGCCGTACGGCAGGTGCCGGAGCGCCCGCCCAGTTCTCCCGCACCGTGCCGACGAGTGCGGCGGTCGCGTCGGCGAGGCCCGTCGCGTCCGCGACCGAGTCGATGCGCGGCAGCGCGGCCATGAAGTGCAGCTTCTCCGCCACCTGGCCGCGGCCCGGCGCCCCGGCCGGCACCCGGCCCGCGACCTTCCGGTCGAACTCGGAGTCCATGACGTCACCGAGCCGCAGTTCGAGCCGTCCGAGGATCTGGTCCTTGAGCGCGGCGCGCACCTCCATGTAGCGCGCGGCCGACAGCACCACGTGGACTCCGTAGCCGAGACCGCGCGCGGCGATGTCCGTGACGACCGGCTCCAGCGACTCGTACTCGTTCCGGAACCCGCCCCAGCCGTCGATGACCAGGAAAACGTCCCCCCACGCCTCGCCGGGCAGTTCACCGAGAGCGCGCCCGCGCCGGTAGGTGGCGACGGAGTCGATGCCCCGGGCGCGGAAGAACTCCTCACGCCGGCTCAGCACCCCCGCCACCTCCGCGACCGTACGCCGCACCCGCTCCGGATCCAGCCGCGAGGCGATCTGCCCCACGTGCGGCAGCTCCGACAGCGGGGCAAGGCCGCCACCGCCGAAGTCGAGACCGTAGAACTGCACCTCCTGCGGGGTGTGCGTGAGCGCGAACGACGCGATCAGGGTCCGCAGCAGCGTCGACTTGCCGGACTGCGGCCCTCCGACCACCATCAGATGCCCAGCCGCCCCGGAGAAGTCGCGGTACAGCACCTCGCGCCGCTGCTCGACCGGCTTGTCGACCAGACCCAGCGGGACCGTCAGCCCGCCGGGCCGGTCGTACTCCGTGGCGGTGAATCCGCGCCCCGCGGCCGGCGCGAGCCCCGGCAGCAGCTGATCCAGCGCCGGGGCCCGGTCCAGCGGCGGCAGCCACACCTGATGGGCGGGCACCCCCTGACCCTCCAGCCGCCGCACGACCACATCGAGCACGGTGTCGGCCAACGCGTCGTCCCGCACCGGGCCGGCCGGCCGGGCGGCCCCGCCGGGTTCCGTCCCCGCCGACGGCACCGGCAGCGCGCGGAACACGGCGGCCCGCAGCGCGACCGGCACCTGACCCACGGCTTGGGCGGCGCCGCCCGTGCGGTACATCCCCGACACGTACGCCGCCTTGAACCGCACCATCTCCTCCGTACCGGACTTGAGGAGGCCCGAGCCCGGCACCGACGGCAGGTGGTACGCGTCCGGCACCCCCAGTACCGTCCGCGACTCGGCCGCCGAGAAGGTCCGCAGCCCGATCCGGTACGAGAGATACGTGTCCAGGCCGCGCAGCCTGCCCTCCTCCAGCCGCTGCGAGGCCAGCAGCAGATGCACACCCAGCGAACGGCCGATACGGCCGATCTGGATGAACATGTCGATGAAGTCGGGCTTGGCGGTGAGCAGTTCGGAGAACTCGTCGATCACCAGTACCAGCGATGCCAGCGGCTCCAGCGCCGCGCCCGCAGCCCGCGCCTTCTCGTAGTCGTGGATGTTGGCGAAGTTGCCCGCCGAGCGCAGCAGTTCCTGCCGGCGCTGGAGCTCCCCGCGGATCGCGTCGCCCATCCGGTCCACGAGTGCCAGGTCGTCGGCCAGGTTGGTGATCACCGCGGCCACGTGCGGCAGTTGCGCCATACCGCTGAAGGTCGCCCCGCCCTTGAAGTCCGCGAGCACGAAGTTCAGCGTCTCGGACGGGTGTGTGACCGCGAGCCCCAGCACCAGCGTCCGCAGCAGCTCAGACTTGCCGGATCCCGTCGCGCCGACGCACAGCCCGTGCGGCCCCATGCCGCCCTGGGCCGCCTCCTTGAGGTCCAGCATCACCGGCAGCCCGTCCTCGCCGGCCCCGATGGGCACCCGCAGCCGCTCGGAGACCGGTCGCGGCCGCCAGGCGCGTGCCACATCGACCGTGTCCGCGTCGCCGAGGTCCAGCAGTTCGGTGAAGTCCAGGTCGGACAGCAGCGGTTCGCCGTCCCGACCCCCGCCCGTCCGCAACGGCGCCAGCTGCCGGGCCAGCGCCTCGGCCACGGGCAGCGAGATGCCGTCCGGTACACCCTCGTGCACCGCACCCGTCCCCGACTCCACCCGCAGCAGACCCGGCCGCGCCATCACGGTGAGCCCGCCGCGGGCGGCGGCCGGTTCACCCCGCACCACCTCGACGACGGTCACGCCCTGGAGCCCCTCGGGTGCCGCCAACACCGAGCCGGGTGACTGCCACCCGCCGTCCACGACCACCACGATGTGCGGCTGGTCCGGCAGCGGCACGCTCTCCCCGCCGAACCGCGGCCGCCCCTCCAGCCGGCCGGCGAGCAACGGCTCCAGACCGGCCAGGTCCGCCGCGAACAGCCGCTTCGGGCCGGCCCCGTCGAACTGCCCCGGCACCTGCGCGTGCGGCAGCCACTTCGTCCAGTCCCAGCCCGCCACCGCTTCGGGCCCCGCCACGACCGCGACCACCAGGTCGTCGGGCGAGTGCAGCGTCACCAGCTGGGCCACCATCGCCCGCACCGCCGACCGGGCCGACTCCGGCAGGCCGCACACCGTCACCCGGTGGAACGCCCGTACCGGGAACGCCACAGGTAACCCGTTCAGCGAGCCGTGCACCGCCAGGAAACGCCGCAGCGCGCCCGCGCACACCGGCTCCGGATCGCCGGCCGGATCGGTGTCCGGCGCCGACAGGGGCGTCGACAGCCCCTGAACGCCGAGCCCGATCCGAACCTGCCCGAAGTCCTGGTCACCGGGCCGCCGTTCCCAGACCCGGACGCCCTCGGCCACCACCGTCCGAAGCTGTTCGGGGCCGGGGTGCAGATACAACTGCGCGTCACGCTGGGCGCGCGCGGTCCGGCGCACCGTACGCCGGGTATGCGCCAGATACATGAGGTAATCACGCCGGGCATCCGCCAACTGCCCCTGCGTCCCCCGCCGATGACGGACCAGCTGGGCGACCGCCATGGCGGCCGTCGACACCAGCATCAGCACACCCATGATCCGCATGAACGGCGGCGCCTGGGGCGAGAAGAAGAAGACCACCGACGAACCCATACCGAGCACCGGCAGGATCTGCATCAACCAGCCCTCCCGCTGCCCACGCGGAAGCGGGGGAGGGGCCTTCAACAATAGCCCGTCCGCAGGCAGTTCCGGCGGCACGGCCCGCGGTGGACGCTTCACGACGATCTGGCTCACCGGTGCATCAATCCCTCGGTACGGACGGGCCGGGGCGGAGGCCGGACTGACCCGCACCGGCGCCCCCGTGGCTGCCTCCGCCCACGGATCGGCCTCCGCGCGACCGCGATCCTATGTGCCGGACTCCTGCGGAGATTGCGGGATTCACCCTTTCCAGTAGGGTTGCGCGCGCATCGTGCGCAATTGCGGACCAGGGGGACCAGACACGTGAGTACGACCGCAGCGACCGGTTTCTGCCGCGTCACCGTCGTGGCACCCGACAGCCGCATCGACGTCGCGCTGCCCGAGGACCTCGCCGTCGCCGACGTCTGCCCGGAGGTCCTCCGCCTCACCGGCCGGACCCAGGCCGTCGCCACTCCCACCGGCTACCACCTCGTACGACGCGACGGCACCGTCCTCGACGACACCCGCACCCTCGCCGCCCAGCAGGTGCTCGACGGCGAGATCCTCAGCCTGCGTCCGTTCGCCGAATCGCTGCCGCCCGCCGTGTTCGACGACGTCCCGGACGCCATCGCCTCGGCCGTGAGCCGCGACCGCCATCTCTGGAGCGACGACCTGCTGCGCGGCGCAGGCCCGGCGGGCGCAGCCCTGCTCCTGGTCCTGCTGGGTTTCGTCCTCTGGTTCGCCGACCCTGTCCACCACGACATGCACGGCCTTCCCGGCCTCATCGCGGGCGCCACCGGAGTGTTGCTCACCGCCTTCGCCGGGGTGCGCGCCCGGGTCTACGCGGACCGGACCACCGCCGTCGCGCTCGGCCTCGGCGCCCTGCCCCTCGTCCTCGTCGCGGGCTCCGGCATCATCGGCCCGGACGCCGGCCAGGGGCCGGGCAGGCTTCAGCTCCTGCTCGGCTGCGTCGCGGTGCTGGTCGCCACCGTCGTCCTGGTCGCCGTCACCCCGGGCGGCGACGCCCCGTTCGTCGCGGCGGCCTTCCTCGCCGCCGCGGGCGCCCTGGCGGCCTTCGCCGCGATCCTCACCGCGTCCTCCGCCGCCGCGGCGGCAGCCGTCTGCGCCCCGGCCGCCATCGGGCTCGTCGCCTTCCTGCCCGGCCTCTCGGCCCGCTTCGCCCGGCTCCCCGTCGGGGACGCCCCGCAGCGCCCCGCCCGGACCGGCTACGACGACCCCTTCGCCGATCCCGGCGCAGGCCACCGGGACGCCCCCGTCGACGCCGCGCACATCGCGGAGCGCGCGCGGCGAGGCCACGAGCTCCTGCTCGGCCTCGTCGGAGGCTGCGCGGCCCTCGTCGCCGCGTCCGCCGCGGTGCTCGGCTTCTCCGGCGACGCCCGGGGGCAGCTCCTCGCCCTGGCCGCCGGGCTCGCCACGCTGCTGCGGGCCAGGCTCTTCCGCTACACCTCGCAGGTCGTCTGCCTGCTCGCGGCGGGCCTCGGAGCCCTCGCCCTGCTGGTCCTCGGCCTCGCGCTGAATCCGCCCGCGGGCCTGGCGGCGGAGCCGGCCCGGTACGGAGACGGCGGCTCGCTCGACATCCGTACGGTGTGGCTTTCCGCGGCCGTCGCCGCCGGTGCGGCCCTGCTGACCGCGGCGGGGCTGATCGTCCCCCGCAAGGGCCTCTCCCCCTTCTGGGGCCGGGCCCTGGACCTGACGGAGAGCGCGCTCCTGCTCTCCCTCGTACCGCTCTGCATGGCGGTCCTCGACGTCTTCGCGCGAGCCAGGGCCCTCACGGGCTGAGGCCAGTCGGAGCCGCTCCGAACGGCTGGTAGTCTGGCTGTGGCCGTTTGTGTACGCGTTCCCGGTTGTCTCTGGGGGCTGCGCTCATCGGACCTTCGCTCCCGAGTCACTCAAGCTCCCCTGAGATCAAGACCAGGGGCACTCGTGGGCGCATCGAACACCAAGAGGAGTACCGCGTGCCGCTCGACGCCGCTACGAAGAAGCAGATCATGACCGAGTTCGCGCAGAAGGAGGGCGACACCGGTTCCCCCGAGGTTCAGGTCGCCATGCTTTCGCGCCGCATCTCGGACCTGACGGAGCACCTCAAGACGCACAAGCACGACCACCACTCCCGTCGTGGTCTGCTGATCCTGGTCGGCCAGCGTCGCCGCCTCCTGCAGTACCTGGCCAAGAAGGACATCCAGCGCTTCCGTGCGCTCGTCGACCGCCTCGGCATCCGCCGTGGCGCGGCCGGCGGCGCCAAGTAAGGACGCTGTGAAAGGGAGCGGTTCCCACTTCTAGGGGGCCGCTCCCTTTGCCGTACGTGCGGTACCGGGGGCAACCTCAGTAACCTGGACGTACAACAACAAGACGAGGAGAGGCGCGCCCCGGCCGCCGCCGGTCCTCGGTAGTGGCCTCCGGGACAACGCCCGGGAGCTTCGATCGAAGACCGGCCCCGCACACACGGTGCGCCTCTCCGCACCGTCCCGCGCCACACGGGCGTACGGACGAAAGACGACGAGTATGGAGAAAACACTAGTGGAGAACGAGACCCACTACGCCGAGGCCGTTATCGACAACGGAACCTTCGGCACCCGCACCATCCGCTTCGAGACGGGCCGCCTTGCCAAGCAGGCCGCCGGCTCCGCCGTCGCGTACCTGGACGACGACACCATGGTGCTGTCGGCCACCACCGCTTCCAAGCGGCCCAAGGACCAGCTCGACTTCTTCCCCCTCACGGTGGACGTCGAGGAGCGGCAGTACGCCGCAGGCAAGATCCCCGGCTCCTTCTTCCGCCGGGAGGGACGTCCCTCCGAGGACGCGATCCTCACCTGCCGCCTGATCGACCGCCCGCTGCGCCCCTCCTTCAAGAAGGGCCTGCGCAACGAGATCCAGATCGTCGAGACGATCATGGCGCTCAACCCCGACCACCTGTACGACGTGGTCGCGATCAACGCCGCCTCCGCTTCCACGATCCTGGCGGGCCTGCCCTTCTCCGGCCCGATCGGCGCCACCCGCGTCGCCCTGATCAAGGGCCAGTGGGTCGCGTTCCCGACGCACACCGAGCTCGAGGACGCGGTCTTCGACATGGTCGTCGCCGGTCGCGTCCTCGAGGACGGCGACGTCGCGATCATGATGGTCGAGGCCGAGGCCACCGAGAAGACCATCCAGCTCGTCCAGGACGGTGCCGAGGCCCCGACCGAAGAGGTCGTCGCCGCCGGTCTGGAAGCCGCGAAGCCCTTCATCAAGGCGCTCTGCAAGGCCCAGTCGGACCTCGCCGCCAAGGCTGCCAAGCCCACCGGCGAGTTCCCGGTCTTCCTCGACTACCAGGACGACGTCCTGGAGGCCCTCAGCAAGGCCGTCAGCACCGAGCTCGCCAAGGCGCTCACCATCGCCGGCAAGCAGGAGCGCGAGGCCGAGCTGGACCGCATCAAGGAGATCGCGGGCGAGAAGCTCCTCCCGGCCTTCGAGGGCCGCGAGAAGGAGATCTCCGGTGCCTACCGCGCGCTGACCAAGAAGCTGGTCCGCGAGCGCGTCATCAAGGACAAGGTCCGCATCGACGGCCGCGGCGTCACGGACATCCGTACGCTCGCCGCCGAGGTCGAGGCCATCCCGCGCGTGCACGGCTCGGCGCTCTTCGAGCGTGGCGAGACCCAGATCCTGGGCGTCACCACCCTCAACATGCTCCGGATGGAGCAGCAGCTGGACACCCTTTCCCCGGTGACCCGCAAGCGCTACATGCACAACTACAACTTCCCGCCGTACTCCGTCGGTGAGACCGGCCGCGTGGGCTCGCCCAAGCGCCGCGAGATCGGCCACGGTGCGCTCGCCGAGCGCGCCATCGTGCCGGTGCTGCCGTCGCGCGAGGAGTTCCCCTACGCGATCCGCCAGGTCTCCGAGGCGCTGGGCTCCAACGGCTCGACGTCCATGGGCTCGGTCTGCGCCTCCACCATGTCCCTGCTGAACGCCGGTGTGCCCCTCAAGGCCGCCGTCGCCGGTATCGCCATGGGCCTGATCTCGCAGGAGATCGACGGCAAGACCCACTACGTCGCCCTCACCGACATCCTCGGTGCCGAGGACGCGTTCGGTGACATGGACTTCAAGGTCGCCGGTACGAAGCAGTTCGTCACCGCGCTCCAGCTCGACACCAAGCTCGACGGCATCCCCGCCTCGGTCCTGGCCGCCGCGCTGAAGCAGGCCCGTGACGCGCGCCTCCACATCCTCGACGTGATGAACGAGGCCATCGACGTCCCGGACGAGATGTCCCCGAACGCCCCGCGGATCATCACCGTCAAGATCCCGGTGGACAAGATCGGTGAGGTCATCGGCCCCAAGGGCAAGATGATCAACCAGATCCAGGAGGACACCGGCGCCGACATCACGATCGAGGACGACGGCACCATCTACATCGGTGCCCAGCAGGGCTCGCAGGCCGAGGCCGCGCGCGCCACGATCAACGCGATCGCCAACCCGACCATGCCGGAGGTCGGCGAGCGCTACCTGGGTACGGTCGTCAAGACCACCACCTTCGGTGCGTTCGTCTCCCTGATGCCCGGCAAGGACGGCCTGCTGCACATCTCGCAGATCCGCAAGCTCGCCGGTGGCAAGCGCGTGGAGAACGTCGAGGACGTGCTCGGCGTCGGTGCCAAGGTCCAGGTCGAGATCGCGGAGATCGACTCCCGCGGCAAGCTCTCTCTCATCCCCGTCGTCGAGGGTGAAGAGGACGAGAAGAAGGACGACACCGACAAGTGACGTCCCGTAGTTCCGTGACGACGGCCCGCCCCTCTTCGGAGGGGCGGGCCGTCGCCCGTACCCAAACGCTTCTCAAGGGCACCAACGGCATCGGCACGGTCCGTCGCACGGTCCTTCCCGGCGGCCTGCGCATCGTCACCGAGACGCTGCCCTCCGTACGCTCCGCCACCTTCGGCATCTGGGCCAACGTCGGATCACGCGACGAGACCCCGACGCTGAACGGCGCGACGCACTACCTCGAACACCTCCTCTTCAAGGGCACCGACAAGCGCAGTGCCCTCGACATCTCGTCCGCGATCGACGCGGTCGGCGGCGAGATGAACGCCTTCACGGCGAAGGAGTACACCTGTTACTACGCGCGGGTCCTCGACACGGACCTGCCGCTGGCCATCGATGTCGTCTGCGACATGCTGACCGGCTCCCTGATCGCCTCCGAGGACGTCGACGCCGAGCGCGGCGTCATCCTCGAAGAGATCGCGATGACGGAGGACGACCCGGGCGACTGCGTGCACGACCTGTTCGCGCACACCATGCTCGGCGACACCCCGCTGGGCCGCCCGGTCCTCGGCACGGTCGACACGATCAACGCCCTGAACCGCGGCCAGATCGCCCGCTTCTACAAGAAGCACTACGACCCCACGCACCTGGTCGTCGCCGCGGCAGGCAACGTCGACCACGCCACGGTCGTACGCCAGGTCCGCAAGGCCTTCGACCGCGCCGGAGCGCTCTCCCGCACCGACGCCGTTCCGACGGCGCCGCGCGAGGGCTCCCGCACGCTGCGCACCGCGGGCCGGGTCGAAGTGCAGAACCGCAAGACCGAGCAGGCCCACGTGGTCCTCGGCATGCCGGGGCTGGCCCGCACCGACGAGCGCCGCTGGGCGCTCGGCGTGCTCAACACCGCCCTCGGCGGCGGCATGAGCTCCCGCCTCTTCCAGGAGGTACGGGAGAAGCGCGGCCTGGCCTACAGCGTCTACTCGTACACCTCGGGCTTCGCGGACTGCGGACTCTTCGGCGTGTACGCGGGCTGCCGGCCCAGCCAGGTCCACGACGTCCTCAAGATCTGCCGCGACGAGATCGACCGCGTCGCGTCGGACGGACTCGGCGACGAGGAGATCAGCCGCGCGATCGGCCAGCTCTCCGGCTCCACCGTCCTCGGCCTGGAGGACACCGGCGCCCTGATGAACCGGATCGGCAAGAGCGAACTGTGCTGGGGCGAGCAGATGTCGGTCGACGACATGCTGGCCCGCATCGCGCAGGTGACACCGGACGACGTCCGCTCGGTGGCGGGCGAGGTCCTCGGACACCGCCCCTCGCTCTCCGTCATCGGCCCGCTCAAGGACAAGCAGGCCGGCCGCCTCGACGAAGCGGTCTCCTAATCCCTTTGTAAGGAAGCAGAGCAATGAGCAAGCTGCGCGTAGCCGTTCTCGGCGCCGGGGGCCGTATCGGCTCCGAGGCGGTACGAGCGGTCGAGGCCGCCGACGACATGGAACTGGTGGCCGCACTCGGCCGCGGCGACAAGCTGGAGTCCCTCACGGACGCCGGCGCCCAGGTCGTCGTCGAGCTCACCACCCCCTCGTCGGTGATGGAGAACCTCGACTTCTGCACCGGCCACGGCATCCACGCCGTGGTCGGCACCACCGGCTGGACCGACGAACGGCTCGCGCAGCTCACCGCCTGGCTGTCCCGCTCTCCGGAGACCGGAGTGCTCATCGCGCCGAACTTCTCCATCGGCGCCGTCCTCACGATGAAGTTCGCGCAGCAGGCAGCCCGCTACTTCGAGTCGGTCGAGGTCATCGAGCTCCACCACCCCAACAAGGCCGACGCCCCGTCCGGCACCGCGGCCCGCACCGCCCAGCTGATCGCCGAGGCCCGTCGCGAGGCGGGCTGCGCACCCCAGCCGGACGCCACCGCCACGGCACTGGACGGCGCGCGAGGCGCCGACGTGGACGGCATCCCGGTCCACTCGGTACGGCTCCGCGGCCTCCTGGCCCACCAGGAGGTGCTGCTGGGGGGCGAGGGCGAGACCCTCACCATCCGGCACGACTCCCTGCACCACAGCAGCTTCATGCCGGGCATCCTGCTCGGAGCACGCCGCGTGGTGACCACGCCGGGCCTCACGTTCGGCCTGGAAAACTTCCTCGACCTGAACTGACTGAGTCCACCGCCATGCGCGCAAAGATCACTTATACCGTCACCGCCGCCGTCCTGGTCTTCTACTTCGTCCTGGTCGGCAGCCGAGGTGTCCTGCTCATCAAGCACGGCACGCTGCTGACGGTGACCTTCGGGGTCGCCGTGCTGATCCTTCCGGTCATCGGCATCTGGTTCCTCTGGAAGAACACCCAGTTCGTCCAGCGGGCCAACGCCCTGGCAGCCGAACTCGACGCCGAGGGCGGCCTGCCCGTCGACGACCTGGTCCGTACCCCGAGCGGGCGTATCGACCGGGACTCCGCCGACGCGGCGTTCGCCCGCCGCCGGGAGGAGACGGAGGACGCCCCGGACGACTGGCGCTGCTGGTTCCGCCTCGCTGTCGCCTACCAGGACGCCCGGGACACCCCCAGGGCCAGAAAGGCCATGCAGCGGGCCATCGCCCTCCACAGAGGCCGCACACCGGCCTCAGCGGCCCCGTCCGGCAACTAGCACGTTCCCGCACGACAAGACCGTCCGGCGTTCATCACGAACGCCGGACGGTCTCGTCGTTTCCGCTGAGGGCAGGCGAGCCCTCAGTGCTGCCGGTACTCGTCCCCCCACGCCTCGATCGTGTCGGCGGCCCTGTCGAACGCCTCACCGCGCGCCAGGAAGTCCGCGTTGGAGTCGGTGAGCAGCGGTGGCACCGCGTCCCCACCCTTGCGTACGACGATCAGGGCCTGGCCCTGCACCGTGCGGGGGAACCCGAGCCACTTCACCGGCTGCTGCACCGTACGCACCGCGGCGGCGCGGTTCCACGGCACGGTCGTCGTCCGGAAGAAGCCCACCCGGCGTACACCGTGCCGGCTCACCCAGGCGCCGATCCGCAGCATCCGCAGGGCGCAGATGATCACCGCGAGGGCCAGGGCGAGGCATGCGCCGGCCCCGGGCAGCGCCCCTGCGAACGCCGTGATCATCCCGGCGAACAGGATGAACGAGGCAAGCAGCAGCAGGCCGGCCGCAGCGGCGACACGCCAGGGCCCGGGGCGGTAGGGGCGCCGCCAGCTGTCGTGGTCGTCGAACGGCAGCGCGACGTCCTCAGCGCTCGCGTCAAATGCGCGGTCGGCCGTCAGAAAGGGCAGGGGCACGACTGATCCTCACTCACAAGCACGCTCGATTGCTGTGCCCGGTGAGGCTACCGAGGAGCGTACCGACCGGGCCACCCCAGGGGGCCCGGTCGGGTCAGCGCCCCTGTGCGGCCTCGGCCTGCTGATGGTGCAGCGGCGACTGTTCGGGAGCCAGGGCGGGCAGACCGAGCAGCAGCGATCCGGCGAGTCCGGCGACCACGGCGAGCCCGGTGAGGGTGCGGCCCGCCTTCTCGGACAGGGAGACGCGCTCCCGCGGGGGCGGTGTGACGTTACTGCGGAATCGGTCGGCCTCGGCTACGAACGAGAACGGGACGGATTCACGCCGGCGGAACATGAGGTAACTCTCCTTGAACTCTGATTCGGGTGGTGCTAATGAGTCAGACGCACGGGAAGCCCGATCGGTGCCCCGAATCGCCGGATTGGCCGAAGAAATCCCGGGACGGGCGGTGCGGACGGCGTTGTCAGTGGCTGCCCGTAGAGTGGGCGCCGCCCGAGCGACGCCATTGGAAGGACCCCGCCGGTGACCGAGACCCCCGAGCCCGCAAAGCCCAGCTTCCGCAGCGATGTCACCGTTGACCTGGTGAAACACGCCGCCGGTGATTCCGACGTGCTGTTCGCCGCCCGTGTTTCCACGGCCGGTGAGCAGTCCCTCGAAGAGGTCACCAAGGACCCTGAGCGCTCCAAGGGGCTCATCAACTACCTGATGCGGGACCGGCACGGAAGCCCGTTCGAGCACAACTCGATGACCTTCTTCATCAGCGCCCCGATCTTCGTGTTCCGCGAGTTCATGCGCCACCGCGTCGGCTGGTCGTACAACGAGGAATCGGGCCGCTACCGGGAGCTGGAGCCGGTGTTCTACGTCCCGGGGGAGTCCCGCAAGCTCGTCCAGCAGGGCCGTCCCGGCAAGTACGAGTTCGTCGAGGGGACCGAGGCGCAGGCGGAGCTCACCGGCCGTGTCATGGAGGACTCGTACCGCCAGGCGTACGACGCCTACCAGGAGATGCTGGCGGCAGGCGTGGCCCGCGAGGTCGCCCGTGCGGTCCTCCCGGTGGGCCTGTTCTCCTCGATGTACGCCACGTGCAACGCCCGCTCGCTGATGCACTTCCTCGGGCTGCGCACGCAGCACGAGCTGGCGAAGGTTCCCTCGTTCCCGCAGCGGGAGATCGAGATGGTCGGAGAGCAGATGGAGGCGCACTGGGCGCAGCTCATGCCGCTCACCCATGCAGCCTTCAACAAAAACGGACGCGTTGCCCCGTAAGTGGTGTCCGTATTGCGGCGTTTCGTGAAGTTCATCTAGGCTGATCAAACGGACCCGGCACTGCTTGAACCCCCGAGCAGGCAGTGCCGGGCTCCTCTTGCTTGTCCCCCCGAGGGGACACCGGGCGCCGAGCAACGAGTAGCGTGGTACCCATGGCTCCGATCTCCACTCCGCAGACCCCCTTCGGGCGGGTCCTCACCGCGATGGTCACGCCCCTCACGGCGGACGGCGCGCTCGACCTCGACGGCGCCCAGCGGCTCGCCACCCACCTGGTGGACGCAGGCAACGACGGCCTGATCATCAACGGCACCACCGGTGAGTCCCCGACCACCAGCGACGTGGAGAAAGACCAGCTCGTGCGGGCTGTGCTGGAGGCCGTCGGAGACCGGGCGCACGTCATCGCCGGCATCGGTACCAACGACACCCGCCACAGCGTCGAGCTCGCCCGCACGGCCGAGCGCACCGGCGCCCACGGCCTTCTCGCGGTCACCCCGTACTACAACAAGCCGCCGCAGGAGGGCCTCCTCCGCCACTTCACGGCGATCGCGGACTCCACCGGCCTGCCGGTGATGCTCTACGACATTCCCGGGCGCAGCGGTGTGCCGATCGACACGGAGACCCTGGTCCGGCTGGCCGAGCACCCGCGCATCGTGGCCAACAAGGACGCCAAGGGCGACCTCGGCCGCGCCAGCTGGGCCATCGCACAGTCCGGCCTGGCCTGGTACTCGGGCGACGACATGCTGAACCTGCCGCTCCTGTCGGTCGGCGCGGTCGGTTTCGTCTCCGTCGTCGGCCATGTCGTCACCCCGGACCTGCGCGCCCTCATCGAGGCTTACCTCGGCGGCGACGTACAGAAGGCCACGGAGATCCACCAGAAGCTGCTGCCGGTGTTCACGGGCATGTTCCGTACGCAGGGTGTGATCACCACCAAGGCCGCGCTGACCCTCCAGGGCCTCCCGGCGGGTCCGCTGCGCCTCCCTCTGGTGGAACTCAGCGCACAGGAAACGGCACAGCTCAAGATCGATCTCGCCGCCGGTGGGGTACAGCTGTAACCACAGACTTCACAACTGAATAGGCGAAGAACCTTCGCGACAGAGCAACACCAAAGACAACAGCAAGTGCACGAATGACATGCGCGCCACGTGCCCAAGCGGTACGTGGCGTGCGTGGTAAGGAGAGTCTTTTGAGTCATCCGCATCCTGAACTCGGCACCCCGCCGAAGCTCCCGAAGGGCGGCCTGCGGGTCACCCCTCTGGGCGGCCTCGGCGAAATCGGCCGCAACATGACGGTCTTCGAGTACGGCGGCCGCCTGCTCATCGTCGACTGCGGCGTTCTCTTCCCGGAGGAGGAGCAGCCCGGAATCGACCTGATCCTTCCGGACTTCACCACCATCCGGGACCGTCTCGACGATGTCGAGGGCATCGTCCTGACGCACGGACACGAGGACCACATCGGTGGTGTCCCGTATCTGCTGCGCCTGAAGCCGGACATCCCGCTCATCGGCTCCAAGCTGACCCTCGCGCTCATCGAGGCGAAGCTCCAGGAGCACCGGATCCGTCCGTACACCCTTGAGGTCAAGGAGGGGCAGCGCGAGCGGCTCGGAGTCTTCGACTGCGAGTTCATCGCGGTCAACCACTCCATCCCCGACGCTCTCGCGGTCGCCATCCGCACGCCTGCGGGCATGGCCGTCGCCACCGGCGACTTCAAGATGGACCAGCTGCCGCTGGACGGCCGCCTCACCGACCTGCACGCGTTCGCCCTGCTGAGCGAGGAAGGCATCGACCTTCTGCTCTCCGACTCGACGAACGCCGAGGTCCCGGGCTTCGTACCGCCGGAGCGGGACATCTCCAACGTCCTGCGCACGGTCTTCGCCAACGCGCAGAAGCGCATCATCGTGGCGAGCTTCGCGAGCCATGTGCACCGCATCCAGCAGATCCTCGACACGGCCCACGAATACGGCCGCCGGGTCGCCTTCGTCGGACGTTCGATGGTCCGGAACATGGGCATCGCCCGTGACCTGGGCTATCTGAAGGTTCCCGCGGGCCTGGTCGTCGACGTGAAGACCCTCGACGACCTGCCGGACGACGAGGTCGTGCTGGTCTGCACGGGCTCGCAGGGCGAGCCGATGGCGGCTCTGTCCCGCATGGCCAACCGCGACCACCAGATCCGCATCGTCCAGGGCGACACCGTCATCCTGGCCTCGTCCCTGATCCCGGGTAACGAGAACGCGGTCTACCGCGTGATCAACGGTCTGACCCGCTGGGGTGCCAACGTCGTCCACAAGGGCAACGCCAAGGTCCACGTCTCGGGCCACGCCTCGGCCGGCGAGCTGCTGTACTTCTACAACATCTGCAAGCCGAAGAACCTGATGCCGGTTCACGGCGAATGGCGCCACCTGAGGGCCAACGCGGAACTGGGCGCCCTCACCGGCGTCCCGAAGGACCACATCGTCATCGCGGAGGACGGCGTGGTCGTCGACCTGATCGACGGCAAGGCCAAGATCGTCGGCAAGGTCCAGGCCGGCTATGTGTACGTCGACGGCCTCTCGGTCGGCGATGTCACCGAGACCTCCCTCAAGGACCGTCGCATCCTCGGTGACGAGGGGATCATCTCCGTCTTCATCGTGGTCGACAGCTCCTCCGGCAAGATCGTGGGCGGCCCCCACATCCAGGCCCGGGGCTCCGGCATCGACGACTCGGCGTTCAGCGCGGTCGTGCCGAAGGTCGAGGAGGCTCTCAACAAGTCGGCGCAGGACGGCGTCATGGAGCCCCACCAGCTCCAGCAGCTGGTCCGCCGCACGGTGGGCAAGTGGGTCTCCGACACCTACCGTCGGCGTCCGATGATCCTTCCCGTGGTCGTCGAGGTCTGATCCCGACAGGTGTGAACTCCGGAGCGGGGCCCCCGATTTGCATCGGGGAGCCCCGCTCCAGTACGTTTACGTCTCCGCCTCACCGGGAACCACCGCGCACACACGTGTGCCGGTAGCCCCGCAGAGGGGCGGAAATCCCGGCTCATCACTTCTGATAAAGTCGGGTCCGCCGAAAGGCAAGGCCACTTCAACGGTCATCAGAATTCAAATCCGGACCGGAAACGGAACGAATTGGGTCTGGTAAGGTTGAAACCGCTGGAAAGGGAAAGCGCGAAAGCGAAGAACTGGAAAGCGAAAATGCGAGGCCCGCTTCGACCGGAAATCGGACACGAAAGAGTCTGATAGAGTCGGAAACGCAAGACCGAAGGGAAGCGCCCGGAGGAAAGCCCCAGAAAATGTTCTGAGGGTGAGTACA